>NZ_JAPEHS010000066.1:0-14297 GCF_028823565.1 Psychrobacter sp. A3 | reverse complement strand
CCAAATAAGACATATACAGATAAAGGCAAGGCTACTGATATCAGTTTTATTGGCCCGCTATGTCTACGCCGCTCGATGCTGCGCAAACCCCTTCTAGCAGCGCGATATCGGTATTTAGGTATTTAGGGATTGAACCATATCAGCCTTTATGAGAGCTTACGGCAGGATTCTATGAAAATTCATAAAACATTCGTTACCCTCAGGATCCGCGCACCACTGCATTTGGTTGCCATCATGGTACAAAAACGCAATGAGTGCCTCATCGGTCTGATCAATTTGATTGCCTGAGCAGTCTACTTCGTTATTGTCATAAACAGTCTTGAGGGCGATAATAGGCAGCCCTTCCTCGCGGTGTGTCACCAAGTAACGTCCGTACGTCCACTCCTTACCACTTACCGCCCACATCTCATTGTCCGCACCAAAGTTATACAACTCACGGCATTGATTAGACTTCGCGGTTGAGGCGAGTAAGTTTTGATCGGTGTTTGGCTCAGTCTGTAGGATGCGCTCCTCGCTTTGTGTGAGTATCCCGCCTGCTACGGCACCCTCCTTAATCTTCGGCTCGCTATTCGCTGACGCCAATCTTTTTTTTCGGTCCGCTTGCCGCGCCTGCGCGTCTTTGGTCATCGTGATACTACTGTCCAATTCTATCTCCCACTGCCCCGCGATAGCAGGACTGATATGGGTCGTGATGGTCGGTTTGGTCACGACTTCACCATTGGCAGGCAACGAGGCCAAAATAGAAGCCAAAGTAAATGAAGCAAATGATATAGGTTCCATAATTAACCTTTGATTTATTGTTTTATAGTAGGTGCTATATACATTAGCGTAAGTCTTAGACACCAAAAACACAAGTAACTTTATGCTATCAGTCGTAACGCCACCAGTGCTGCCTATGACTCACACAAAACAACGCCATAGCGCCGCTTGCATGATGCAAAACGCTATGACGTTATAATAACCAATAGTAGGGCTATATCACCCGCTGTGAGGTTTAGGCAGCGACCGCACCGACTGCCTGAGCAAAGGCCGATAGCGCACCTTTTAGCATCGCCGATACCGTACTGCTGCACGTACCGATACCAGAGTACACCTCACCATCGACATTTAACTGAATGTAAGCGGCGGCATTGGCATTGGTTTTATTATCTCGATTGGTATCATCATCGATGCCATGCCCACTATTATGCTGCGGGTTGATTGCATGCTCAGCATAATTGATGATGTGCAATGACTTTCCTGTATGTTGGGCCAGACCATTGATAAAGGACGACAGCGGCCCATTACCAGTACCATCGATGTCGATGATATCGCCATTCATCTGCACTTGACCATTAAAGTAGACCTCGCCGCCTTTATTATTGACACTATAGTCTAATAGCTCAAAGCTGCCTTGCTGGAGATAGGTGTCTTCAAAGGTTTGCAAGATTTCGTCGTTTTGCAATTCGCGCGCCACGCGTTCGGCTTGTTTTTGTACCACACCGCTAAAGTCAATCTGCATCCAGCGCGGCAAATTAAAGCCGTAGTTACGCTGCAAGATATAAGCGACGCCGCCTTTACCCGATTGACTGTTGATACGGACGACATCTTGGTAGCTACGACCAATATGCGCAGGATCAATTGGCAGATAGGCCACATCCCAGATATCGTCCGTCTCGTCTTGATGTCTTTCATTATAATCGAGCGATTTTTTGATGGCGTCTTGGTGCGAGCCACTAAAGGCGGTAAACACCAGCTCACCGACATACGGATGACGCGGATGCAGTGGCAAGTTATTACACTCGCTCACCACCTGTACGATTTCGCTCATGTTGCTAAAATCAAGCTCAGGATCGATACCTTGGCTAAATAAGTTCATGGCCATGACCATGACATCCATGTTACCTGTGCGCTCGCCATTTCCGAGCAACGTGCCCTCGATACGATCGGCACCCGCCAAGACACCGAGCTCTGCGGCTGCCACCGCGCAGCCGCGATCATTGTGCGTATGCAAACTGACCGTCACATGCTCTCTGTGGGTGAGATGGCGACAAAAATACTCAACCTGATCGGCAAAGACATTGGGCATAGAGGCCTCAACCGTGGCGGGTAAGTTTAAAATCACTTCCTGACCATTTTGGGGTTGCCATACTTCACAGACAGCATCGCAGACTTCCACCGCATATTCAGTCTCTGTCTGGCTAAAGCTCTCAGGAGAATACTGAAAGACCCATTCGGTTTCAGGATATTTGGCTGCATAATCTACCAACAGATTGGCCCCAGCGATTGCTATCTCTTTGATCTCGGCTTTGTCTTTACCATAGACTTTTTCGCGTTGGACACGGCTCGTTGAGTTATAAACGTGGACAATCGCCCGCTTAGCGCCCTTCAACGACTCAAAGGTACGAGCGATCAAATGCTCACGCGCCTGTACCAATACTTGTAAGGTAACATCATCAGGCACATGGTTTTCTTCGATAAGTTTGCGGGCAAAATCAAACTCAACCTGCGCGGCCGATGGAAAGCCGATTTCGATCTCTTTAAAACCGACGTCAACCAAAGTCTTAAAAAAGCGCATTTTTTGCTCGATGGTCATCGGATCAATCAGTGCTTGGTTACCATCACGCAGATCCACGCTTGCCCAGATTGGTGCTTTGTCGATTGTTTTGCTCGGCCATGTGCGATCTGGCAGCGCAGGAGCAAACGCAAATGGACGATACTTTTTATAATCAAAAGCAGTGTTTTTTGGGGTGATTTTGGCAGCTGTACTTGTCGCCGTGCGTGTGGCTTGGTCAGACATAATCAATCCTTAGATGATATCAAGGGTTACGGGTTTTACAGGATGGTTGATGATTGGATTTATGTTTATCATACGAGATAACCACTTTTTATGCCATCATAATATCAAAGTTTGTCAGCCGAAAATCAGCTTTCTTTTGTCTTATTTGGTGCTGTTTTGGTGAAAAACTCCGCATTTATCACTATAATTAGTATATTTCACTAATAAGACGGATATTTATGTCAAACAGCTATATTGACAAAGGGTTTTCTGTAGAAATTGACGAGACCGACAGAGCGCTATTACGCTTGCTGCAGACGCAAGCGCGCATGAGTATCACGGAGCTGGCAGAGCAGGTCAATCTCTCGGCGACGCCATGCGCGCGCCGCATCAAGCGCTTAGAAGACACTGGCATCATTACCGGCTACCACACACAAACAGACGCGCAAAAGCTCGGCTACCCGCTTGCCGTCTTTATCGCCATCAGCATGGATCGTCATACTGCCGAGCGTTTTGAGATATTTGAGTCAAAAATTCAAAGCTTTGATGAAGTGGTGAGCTGTAGTATCGTCACCGGTCGCACAGAGGACTATCTGATTAAGGTGCGGGTACGCGATATGGCGCATTATGAAGAGTTTTTATTACATAGGCTGAATCGCATCGAGGGCGTCGCCCAAGTACATACAAGCTTTGAGCTGCGAGAAGTGTTTAGCCGCAATGTGGTTTGACGGCTATATTAGGGTGTGCCGCGCTGGCGACTTGGCTCTAACCAAGGACACGCCCTAGGTATATAGGTGCAATAGATACAACAGGTACAATCATTTGTGATTTTAGCTCACCGTCTGGCCCAGCATCTGTACCCGCTGATCGCTAAACATGTCCATATCGGGCGCAAGCGTACGCATAAAACGATCAAAATACAGCATCTGCTTGGTCAATAAGGCAAAGTCCCGCGGGAAGTGAATACCATGACGTTTGCCAACTTCCACGATCTCTAGCATCATCTGGTTGAGCTCGTCAGCTTGCTCTTTACTATTAAATGGCACACCGCTGGTAAAAGCTTTGTCCTCTGCCATGATGGTCTGTATCATGCGCTGCAAGTCATCGCCCAGTGCGGCGACATCCACCTGATGGCTCTCGTGCGTCATTTCCATATCGACCATATGACGTGCCATCGCTTGATAGTCACTGTCTTGCATGGCCTGCATCATTCCCATACAAGCGCGCCAGCTCTCAGCTTTGAGCCTACCCACGATGCCAAAGTCTAAAAAGCCAATGCGTCCATCGGTCAGCAGCATCAAATTACCCGCATGCAAATCTGCATGGAAACTATTACACAGCATCAAACTGGCAAACCAGGTGTTTAAGGTATCCGCCATCACCTGTGCAGGGTCAGCACAGTACTGACGCATCAGCACTTCATCGACCATTGACACCCCATACAATCGGCTCATGGTCAACACGCGCTTGGTGGTCAGCGCCTCATATACTTTAGGCGCGACCACGCGAGTATTGCCAGATACCGCTAAAAACTGCTGAAAATCTCGAATGTTTTGCGCTTCAGCGATAAAATCCGTCTCGGCCAGCATACGTAACCGAATCTCATCGATGATCGGTGCGATACTGGCAAACTTCATCGATGGCATCAGCAGCTCAAGCAGCTTGGTAACGCCATACAATACGCCCAAATCCGTCTGCATGATGGTCTCGACACCAGGTTTTTGTACCTTGAGCACCACCTCATCACCATTATGTAGACGCGCAGCATGCACTTGGGCGATAGACGCCGACGCCAGCGGTGTCGGGTCGATATGCGCAAACTTATCCTCAAGCGTCATGCTATCCGTTGTCAGCTCTTCATTTAATACCTGCTCGATATAGGTGTACGACAATGGCGTGGTTTGATCCAAACAGCTCTGAAACGCCTTGACATACTCACGCGGAAACAACGATGGCGTGCTGGCGATAAACTGGCCTATCTTGATATAGGTAGTACCAAGCTGCTCAAAGGTTTCTTTTAACAGCCTCGCGTCTGGCTTTTCACCTTTGGCGACTCTGAGCGCCGAGAGACCTGCCACACTTGCAGTTTGACGAACCCGATTGACGACATTGAAGGTGTGTTTTAATAAATGCGGACGATGAATTTTCATAAAAAATAACTTATACCACGATCGATTGAGTTTAGGCATGGGCGCAGACAGGGCACGCTGGGTCTGGACGATAGCCCATCAGCCGCTGCTGCATCTGGCTACCATCCCATATCAGTAGTTTATTTGTCAGTGGATTTTTGGTTAATCCTAGATATTGCAGCGCCGCATTGGCTTGTAGGTTACCCATAATCGCGGTCGTACTTGCCAGCACACCCGAGTTGGCACAGTTTCGCTCATCTGCCTCTGCATCGATGAGCACCGAGCCAAAGACACAATGATAGCAGCCTGTCTGCCGATGCGGCTCATACAAGGCCAGCTGCCCTTGCATGGCGATCGCTGAGGCAGACAATAACGGAAGCTGATAGCGCACACTGATACGATTGATCATATCGCGGGTAGCAAAATTGTCCGTACAGTCCAATAATAAATCAGGCTTACCAGATGCCATGCCCAGTAACTCATAGGCATTGTCTTCGCTCAGCCTTGCCACTGACCCACGCGCCCTTATCAACGGATTGATTTTTCCTAACATCTGGGCGGCTGTCAGAGCTTTGGCTTTGCCGATGTCACTAGGTAAAAACAACGTCTGCCGCTGCAGATTGCTGGCCTCAATCACATCATCATCAATCAAATGGATTTGTCCAAGCCCCGCCCGTACCAGCGTTTCAGAAGCCGGACACCCAAGGCCACCAGCTCCTATCATAACGACGCGCGCTGATTTTAAACGTAACTGAGCATCGACATCCCAGCCCTCTAGCAGTATCTGCCGCGCATAACGCATCAGCTCGCTATCTGATAGCGGCTGTGCCTCTGTCGCCTGCGTCACACCTTTCATCACACTCTTTCACCACGATTTGTTAGAAAAAACATCTAAAAAGCCCTTTATACCAGATGCCCCAGCGTCACCCGATCGTTTTCGCCATAGTCTTGCACCGTCTGTATCGCGCCAAAGCCATGGGACGAGAGTATCTGACGCACCGCCTCACCTTGATCAAATCCGTGCTCTAGCGCCAGTAGCCCGCCTGCACGCAGGTATTTAGGTGCCAGCTGCGTGATATGCTCGATATCAGCCAGACCATAATTAGGCGCACTAAGAGCGCTCATTGGCTCGGCTCTCAAGTGTGCCAAGTGCGCATCTTCCTCATCGATATAAGGCGGGTTTGAGACAATCACATCAAACATCCTGTCGGTCGGCAGCGACTCATACCAACTGCTCTGGATAAAATCAATCTCCCCCACTTCATTGATCAGCGCATTATACTTAGCAACCTCTAGCGCTTCAGGCGAGACATCGAGCGCAACAGTATGCCAATGAGCATATCGCAAGTGGTGCTTTAGCTCATGCGCCAAACTGATCGCGATACAGCCTGAACCAGTGCCTAAGTCCAAAAGATATTTTGGTATAGGATGCTCGTCATTTATCGGCTGCGATTGTATCCATTGTAGTACTTGCTCGACCAATACCTCGGTGTCGGGCCGAGGGATGAGGGTATGCTCATTGACAGTAAAGCTAAGCGACCAAAACGCTTGTTGACCAGTCAGATATGCCAATGGGGTACCAGCCTGCAGTTTTTCGATACCTGCATAAAACTGCGCAAGCTCACTTTCTGTCAGCTGATACTCTTCGTCAGTGATCAAAAACAAGGACGGTTTATCAATGACCGCCAGCAGCCAATCTGTAAACCAAAACGAAGGCAAACGGCTATTGTCAGCCTCATCCGATAGCTGGCGAATGTACTGTTTTAGATGTTTAATACTAGACATTACTACCGCTTATAATTTTCATATATATTCTCAAACGCCGATATTAGGGTTTTCCTTGGTCAATGAAGGCGCGCCCGTACCATTATCATCATTGTCATTAAAGGTTATCATCGTCATTATCATAAATATCATCATTATCACCGATGACGATGTGTTTATCGACAAAATAAATCAGCGCCAAAATTGGAATACCGATGGCAAAGGTAAAAATAAAGAAAAACGGATAACCCATGCTATCGACGATAGAGCCAGAATAGCCGCCCATCACCTTAGGAATCAAGGTCATCAATGAGGAAAAAATCGCATACTGCACAGCCGTAAAACGTATGGACGTCAAAGCAGACAAAAAAGCGATAAACACAGCACTGGCCAGCCCTGCCGCCAAATTATCAAATATCACCGCCATATACATGATAGGCAGGCTGCCTGGATTATACGTCAAAACCACAAACAATAAATTGGTCGCACATGCCAAGATGGCACCAATCATCATGGCATGCATGATACGAAATCGCTGCGCTAACAGTCCACCCAAAAAGCCACCAGCGATGGCCATAATCACCCCAACCAGTTTTACTGCATTGGCGATGTCGGTTTTGCTAAAGCCCATGTCTTGGTAAAACACATTGGATATGACCCCAGCGACGATATCAGAGATACGATACAGGCCGATCAACGCCAGTAGCAAAAGCGCTTTCATACCATAGCGTCTAAAAAAATCAACAATCGGCTCAATCCATGTCGCCATGGCAATTTGTTTGTTAACTAGCCCCGCCTGCACCAGCGCAAAGCCTGCTACTAAAGCGACCGCCAAGCTCATCAATAAATGCAGCGTCTCACTAACAAAGCTGACAAACACCCCGTCAAACGCTGGCAAGAGCTGCCCCGTCAATACATAGGCGGCGATAAATGCCACGACAGCAAAGACAAACAATAAGACCAGTCTGACATAGTCTTCACGCGTCTCGGCCACCAGTGGTGCTTTATTGATGATTTTTGGCTGATTGATAATAAAGTACAGCAGCAGCAAGGGCGCGCAAGCAACCAATGCCAAAAAGTAAAACTTGATACTGGGCAGAGCGATCTGCGGTATCAATGCCACAGGAGTATCGAGCGCCAAGTTAATCAGCATATTGAGTAAATAAACCACACCAAACAACAACCCTGGTATGAGCAGCAACGCTGAATAAATCAAAAAAACCTTTAAATTGCGATGTTGTTTGTTGCTTTGCAATATCTCAGCGGTCGGCTCATAGCTGGCAAACGTCGTCAAGATACCTAATGTCATAACCCCTGCCATAATATAATAGGTATTGCGCCATGCTTCATAACTATAAAAAGCCTCCGTCGAGCCAAAATAGTCCGCCAAGTACAGCGCACCTGCCCCAGCGACAATCATACCGATACGGTAGCCTGACACATAAATAGAAGACAAAATCGACTGCATAGACGGCGGTGCCAGCTCAATACGATAGGCATCAATGACGATATCTTGGGTGGCTGACGAAAAACCCAGCAACACCGCCGCACCTGCCATATAAATCAGCACATCTTCACTGACAGGATTGACGGTCGCCATCAAAAAGATCGCCAATACGATAAGCAGCTGCGACACCACCATCCAGCTGCGACGCCGTCCCAGCCACTTGGTCAAAAAAGGCACCGGCAGCGCATCAATCAAAGGCGCCCAAATAAACTTAAACGAGTAACCAAGTGCCGCCCAGCTAAACATCGTCACCACGCTGCGATCTATGCCCGCTTCTCTTAGCCATAACGACAGACTAGAAAATATCAGTAAGATAGGAATACCGGCTGAAAACCCCAAAAACAGCATCACAATGACACGCGAGTCCAAATAAGCCTTGGCGGCCTCGCCCCATGATTTTTTTGCACTCGGTTGATTGGGTGGCACAGATTTGACAGCAGACATAATAACTCACCAGCACTTAGGACAGATAACACACCATCATACAGCACCACACGCGCATTGGGCTTGTATGACGATAGTCGTAATAACAAAATTGAATTATGGTACTTGAGAACGCTGACCTTGACTAGATATTTTTGTATGGGCTGGCAAGTAAATCGAATATTGAGGCTTTATGTTGTCCCTTTATCAATCACTGTATCCCTTTACCGCTTCTACCTTACTTTATTGTTAATCATATTTCTTATTCAACGCCATGTCTTGCTTCTTTAAACAGTTCTTTATCGCAAATACGGTATGACAGCTAATAATGTGACGAAAATTTATATATTCACAACCTATGTTTACAGCATATATTCATAATTATCATAATTTGATAGCCATTTATTATATACAAGAATAATAACTTTGTTTTACACTAGGCCGTATTCGTACGTTTTCATTTTTATATACAAGCATTTTATATACAGGCAGGGTCTGTGTATTTATACAATAGGATTTAGTTATGGCAATCGACGTAGTGGTCAATCAGCGACATCTACAAATTCAGCTTAAGCAGTTGGAAACGGTGTGGCACACGGTGATTAATGGCTATAACTTAAGCCAGGCTGCGACCGTACTACACACCAGTCAATCGAGCTTATCCAAACATATTGCCGCGCTCGAAAACCAGCTCAAGACCGAAGTATTTATCCGTCAAGGCAAACGGCTGACTGGGCTGACGGCGATGGGTACGGCGCTGATGCCGCATATTGAGTCTATCTTTGCTGAAATCCGCACCATCGAAAACCTAAGTCTGGATTTTAATAATCCAAATATCGGTACTTTGACAATTGCCACCACGCACACGCAAGCCAGATACGTACTGCCAAAAGTGGTCAAAGAGTTCAAAGAGCGATTTCCAAAAGTCAACTTGATCTTGCAGCAAGCGGATCCTGAGACCATCGCGCAGATGGTCATTCGTGGGCAGGCCGATATTGGTATTGCAACGGAGTCATTGCTCCATAATAACTACCTACGCTGTTATCGTTATTATGACTGGACACACCGCGTCATCGTACCAAGCGATCATGAGCTTGCAGGCTTAGAGTCCATTGATCTGCCGACGCTGGCCAGCTATCCGATTGTGACTTACCATGGCGGCTTTACCGGTCGCGGCGCTATCGACAAGACCTTTAACAATGCTGGTCTTGAGCCTGATATCGTTTTGGCCGCGCTCGATGCCGACGTGATTAGCACTTACGTGGGTCTAGGACTGGGCATTGGGATCATCGCCGAGATGGCGTTTGAGCCCAGTCACTATCAAAACCTAACCGCCATCCCCGTCGATCATTTTGGACGGTTTACCAGTTGGATGGCAGTACGCGATGATGCTGAGATTCGCCAATATGGCCGCGCCTTTATGGAGCTGTGTCAGAAACAATTTGACAACTAAACAAAGCGGCTAGAGCGTCTGTCCTACCTTACGCCACCTTTACCGAGCTTATGCATAAGTGATAAAATACAGTCTCAAACGTTATTCAACGTTTGAGACTGTATTTTATTTCTGCATGTATTGCTGGACGCCTAGACATTGATTTGTACTGGATGTCGACCACTGCATGTCTATTTGCTTCTATGTACAGGTGATACCGCTCATGGAAAAACTCGTAGCGATCATTATGGCAGTCTTTGCCGCCCCTTTGCTTATTGGCGGCGCTTATCTGCTCTCTTTAGGCGGTAGTCCTTACTATCTTTTTGCTGGCGCAGCGATGCTTGCGACCGCTTTTTTGTTGTTCAAAAAACACTGGAGCGCTTACGGGGTGTACGCGATATTTATCGTTGTGACACTAGTATGGTCGCTTTGGGAATCTGGATTTTATTGGTGGGCGCTGGCAACTCGCTTGGGTTTCCCACTAATATTTGGTTTATTAATGCTTTTACCGTGGGTCTCTAAGAAGATGCACGGGAAACACGCTCAAGTAACAACCACAAACAACACTAAGAAAAGTCCTCTTTATTATTGGGGACTAATGGCCAGTGTGGTTGTGGGCGCACTGCTCTCTTTTGGTAGTATGGCCAATAATGCCACCGACAAATTGGGCGAGCTCGATTTAACTGCCAAAGATGACGGCGGTCAAAATGCCACTTCTACCAACCTTGGCGACCCATTATCCACTGGTGAGCAAACACCAGATGGTGAGTGGAGCGCCTATGGCCGTACTGATTATGGACAACGCTACTCTCCTTTGACTCAAATCAACACAGAGAATGTCAAAGATTTGGAGCTGGCGTGGCAAATCCAAACCGGTGATGTCAAAGGTCCTAATGATGTTGGCGAAACCACTTATCAAGCAACCCCACTAAAGATCGGCAACGCTCTTTATATGTGTACGCCGCACAACTGGGTGCTAGCATTAGATGCCGACTCTGGTGAGACTCTATGGAAGTTCGATCCTAAGGTTGGCGAAAACCTCCAACGTCAGCACCAAACTTGCCGCGGTGTCTCTTATTACGCTGGTCAAGCTAGTACAAACAGCACTACGCCAGCAGCTAATGCTAGTACCGAGACAGCTAGCAATAGCGCCGTCAGTGACACCACTGATAATAACGTAGTAGCGGCTAATAAACCGGCTACGACTGGCGATACATTGGTGCAAAAAATTGCTGGGAATACCTTTGAAAATCCTTCCAAACAATGCGATGCCAAGATCTTTATCCCAACTTCTGATGCCAAGCTATATGCCCTCGATCCAAAAACAGGACAACGCTGTCAAGACTTTGGTGAAGATGGCGCATTAGATTTGATGCACAACATGCCGTTCCAGCAAGCAGGCTACTACTACTCAACGTCTGCCCCAGTGGTTGCAGGTGGCGTTATTATTGTCGCTGGTGCTGTTAACGACAACTACGATGTAAACTCACCCTCTGGTGTGATCCGTGCTTATGACGTGAATACTGGCGAGCTTATGTGGAACTGGGACTCAGGTGATCCTGACAACACAGCCCCTTTTGATGTCAATGATCCAACTCAAGTCTATCGCACCAGCTCGCCAAACTCATGGTCGACTGCTAGTGCTGATGAAGAGCTTGGCTTGGCCTACTTCCCAATGGGCAATCGCACGCCCGATCAGCTCGGTAGTTATCGTAATGCTGCTGAAGAAAAGTATGCAACCTCTGTGGTCGCACTAGATCTGAAAACTGGTGAAGCGCGCTGGGTACAGCAGTTTGTCCATCATGACCTTTGGGATATGGACACGCCTGCGCAGCCAACACTGCTTGACTTAGATACCGCTGATGGTGTCCAGCCTGCATTGGTGGTACCGACTAAACAAGGCGATGTTTATGTCTTGAACCGTGCCACAGGCGAACCTATTGTACCTATCAAAGAACGTGATGCACCACAAGGCCATCTCATTGCTGGTGAACATGCATCGCCTACACAGCCTTACTCTGGTCTAAGCTTTGCGCCTGAGAAACTGACTGAAAAAGATATGTGGGGCGCAAGTCTCATCGATCAGATGATGTGCCGTATTGAGTTCAACAAACTCAACTACGACGGTCGTTACACGCCACCATCAACCAACGGTACGTTAGTCTATCCTGGTAACTTTGGTACCTTTAACTGGGGCGGACTCGCTGTTGATCCTGAAAATGGCGTGATGTTCGGTATGCCAACTTACCTTGCCTTTACATCAAAACTCATCCCTAAAGACACACTTGGCGATGTTGAGACCAATAAAGGTGAACAAGGTGTGAATGCCAACGAAGGCGCAGACTATGCGGTAGAAATGGGACCATTCTTATCACCACTTGGTGTACCTTGCCAGCAGCCACCATGGGGCACTATCGCAGGTGCTGATCTGGCCACAGGCGAGATTGCTTATCAGCGCAAAAACGGTACCGTACAGGACTTATCTCCTATTCCAATCAAGTTTGAATTGGGAGTACCTGGTATTGGTGGACCTATCATCACTAAAGGTGGCGTCGCATTCTTGTCAGCCGCAACAGAAAACAACTTCCGTGCTTATGATCTAAAGAATGGCGATGTCCTATGGAATGTACGTATTCCAGCAGGTGGTCAGGCTACACCTATGACCTACTTGAACTCTAAAGGTGAGCAGATGGTGGTATTGGTAGCTGGTGGACATGGTTCAGTAGGTACGAAGATTGGTGATTATGTGGTCGCTTATAAGCTTGGCGACCAAGCTAAATAATCGGTCTAAGTGATCGACTGCAATAACCACTCAGTTAAATAACGTCATTTTGAGAAAGCAGGTAACTTAGGTTGCCTGCTTTTTTATGTGCTGACGCTTTTTATTATACGTTTCTTTTTATGATAATAGACTTATTTATCAACGGATGCTGTTGCTCACCAAGTGCCTAAATCATCGATAACCTGTCTTTGTTATGATTTATTGCTACTCTGTAACACCGCTTGAAATCGATAGTGGTGACAAGCATATCAAGAGAAAATAATTAATCACTCTACTGGATAATTTATGAATAACAAAATCCCTTTATCGTTTTTGGATCTCGCCCCCGTACCCGAAGGTAAAACCGTCGCTGACGGTATCGCCCAAACCGTGGCAACCGCTCAGCAAGCAGAAAAAGTCGGTCTCAACCGCTACTGGATGGCAGAGCATCACAACATGCCAGGTATCGCCAGTGCCGCCACCTCGGTGCTACTCTCACATATCGGTAGCCAGACCAGCCGTATCCGTATCGGTGCAGGCGGTGTGATGCTGCCCAACCATGCCCCGCTGGTCATCGCTGAACAGTTTGGCACCTTACAAGCGCTTTATGGCGATCGAATTGATCTCGGTTTGGGCCGCGCCCCTGGTACTGATGGCGCGACGTTTCAGGCACTGCGCCGCCAAATGAAAGACGCCGAGCGTTTTCCACAAGATGTACAAGAACTGATGTACTTCTTGGGCAATGATACAGATGGCAGCCCAGTACAGGCATTCCCTGGCGCCAAGTCTAATGTGCCCATTTGGATCTTAGGCTCATCACTGTTTGGCGCGACATTAGCGGCGCACTTAGGCTTGCCGTATGTGTTTGCCTCACATTTTGCACCGCAAATGCTAGCGCAGGCGACTAATACCTATCGCGAGCAGTTCAAGCCGTCTGCCTATTTAGATAAGCCTTATGTCATGCTGGCGGCAAATCTATTACTCGCTGATGATGATGCCACCGCACAGTACCACTTTACCTCGGCACAGCAGAGCTTTGTACGTTTGCGCCGTGGTGAGACAGGTCAAATGCCAAAACCCACTCATGATATGGATAGTATCTGGAGTGAGGCTGAAAAAATGATGGTGGATAATGCGCTGTCAGTATCGTTTATTGGCTCGGTTGAGACAGTCAAACCAAAGCTTGCGCAGTTTTTGGCACAATATGAGCCAGATGAGCTAATCGTCACGGCCAACATCTATGATCAAGCAGCGCGTTTGCGTTCACTTGAACTTACACCTGAGCTAAATTTGTTTACTTTACAATAAGATGGGACGCTTGCATAATTATTGATAAACCACTATGAGATCATACTTATGGAACCCTCTGCTTTTATTGGTTCATCGATATTTTTGTACATTGCAGCATTTATTGCCGTGATGGTCGTTGGCGGTTATCTGACGTATCGCACCAGCCCCAAACGTAAGCAACGTCGAGAAGAAAAGCGTAACCGAGACAATATAAATTGACATTACCCCCCCCC
>NZ_JAPEHS010000065.1:0-14290 GCF_028823565.1 Psychrobacter sp. A3 | reverse complement strand
CGCAGCCGCCACAAGTCATGCCATCGATATTGATAATACGAGTCTGGGTTGCCATGAGGGCCTCCTTATTGTTATATAACTAACCTAGTTTAAAGTAAATACAGTCATTTACTAAGGGCGTGTCCTAGCATAAGCCCTATCAAAGCCAACAACAAGGCGCTTTGGTATGACTTTATTAACCAAGGCCTTCATACTTTCTATAGTCGAATCCAAATAAGTCAGATACACGGCTGTCACGTCGTTTTTATATCGGATTGACGTTATCCAACAGGCGATACCCGATGTTCACTTTGCGCCGCCGTTATCTTTTAATTATGATAGCGTGGATTTTGCGGCGCATCGATAGGATATGGCTGCGTCACATAATCGACCATGCTAATCGCCGCCGTTAGGGCCTGAATACTGGTATCGGTATCATCATACCGCACGGTTGCTATACTGCTTGCCGCATCAAGGTCTATCGCGGTCACCCCTGTGATGTTTTTTAGCGCGGTCATCACACTGTCCAAGCCTTTGGCATCATCGATGTTTTCGATGCTGACTTGTGCTGTCTGAATCGCCATTATCCTATCCTCCTATCATGGGTTCCATTGATGGCATTAGTGAGTATCTAACACCTCAAAACCTTTGACCAAATCATCAATCTGCTTAAGCTGACGCAAAAACGGCTCCAACTGGCTGGTTCTGAGCGCACAGGGGCCGTCGCATTTTGCCACCTCTGGGTTTGGATGCGCCTCCAAAAACAGCCCTGCCAGTCCCGTTGCCATTCCTGCACGGGCAAGGGTGGTGATTTGCTCGCGGCGGCCGCCAGCACTGTCACTGCGCGCGCCTGGCTGCTGCAAACTGTGGGTCACATCAAAAAACACCGGTACGTTCATTTGTTTCATGGTATCAAACCCGAGCATATCCACGACCAAATTGTTATAACCAAAGGCACTGCCGCGCTCACAAAGTATGAGCTTATCATTGCCGCCTTCCAAGCATTTATTGATGATATGACGCATTTCATGCGGCGCTAAAAACTGCGCTTTTTTGATATTGATGATGGCATCTGTCTTTGCCATCGCATGCACCAAGTCAGTCTGACGCGACAAAAACGCAGGCAGCTGAATGATATCGGCGACCTCTGCGACCGGTGCGGCTTGATACGGCTCGTGTACATCGGTGATAATCGGTACTTGAAACTTTTCTTTGATTTGCCCCAGCCAGTCGATGCCTTTTTCTAAGCCTGGGCCTCGGTAAGAATGCAAACTAGAGCGATTGGCTTTATCAAAGCTGGCTTTAAACACATAGCCGATGCCCAAACGCTGACAGATATCTATATACTGCTCAGCAATCTCAAATGCCAATTCCTTGGACTCTAAAACGTTCATGCCGCCGAACAATACAAAAGGTTGGTCATTGCCAATATTGATCGTCTGGTTATTAGGCGTGTTAAGCGCGATACGTGATTGCGCGTTCAATAAGTTTTCCATTCAGCCGTTACCTCTTATCTTTTTATAAATAGGTCGATACCGTATTGTAACCGATAGCTTGACGAAAAAAAGTATGCAAGCGTAATTACCGACTCTTAATATCAATAACTACCAAATAATATGTCTCGTTGCTCAATATTAAGCCAAAAAAAAGACCGATCCGAAGATCAGTCTTTTTAGCAAAGATCATGCTCTCACATAACAACAAATGCTTCAGTGATTACTATGTTTCGCTATGATTTTTTGCCGCTTTGACAAAGCTATTAAACAGCGGATGGCCACCACGAGGCGAGCTGGTAAACTCAGGATGGAACTGTACCGCGATAAACCATGGATGATCTGCAATCTCAACCGACTCAACCAAATGCTGTTTGGCAGAATAACCCGAGATACTCATGCCCGCTTGCTCTAGTGGCTCGATGTAACGATTGTTCATCTCATAACGATGGCGATGACGCTCAGTGATGTTTTTGGTGCCATAAATCTGAGCAAGCTTGCTACCAGAAACCAGCTCTGCTTGCTGCGCGCCTAGGCGCATGGTACCGCCAAGGTCTGAGTCATCACTACGAATTTGTAACTCGCCGCGCTCATCTAGCCATTCAGTGATCAGCCCGATGATAGGCTCAGCTGTCTTACGATCAAACTCAGAAGAGTTGGCATCGATATGCAGCACATTACGGGCGTATTCAATCACCGCCAACTGCATACCCAGACAGATACCCAGATACGGCACTTTGTTTTCGCGGGCGTAAGTGATGGCTCTCATTTTACCAGTGGTACCGCGCTCACCAAAACCACCTGGTACCAAAATCGCATCAGCATCGTTTAGACGCGCATACAGCTCATCGTCCGTCTCTAGTAGCTCAGCATCGATATAGTCAATTTTGACATCTGACTGATGCACGATACCAGCATGTAGCAAAGCTTCGTTGATCGACTTATAAGCGTCTGGTAACTCGACATATTTGCCGACCATCGCCACCGTCACTACCGCTTGAGGGTTGAGCTGGGCTTCGACGACTTTGTCCCAATCGCTCAAATCCGCTTCTGGTACATCAAGACCAAAACGCTCGCAGATTAGATCGTCAAGATCTTGCTCATGTAGGGTGCGCGGGATTTGATAGATGCTTTGGGCATCTTCACACATGATGACTGCGCGCTCTTCGACATTGGTAAACAGCGCAATCTTGCGGCGGTTGTCTTGCGAGATATGGTGCTCAGAGCGGCAGATGAGAATGTCTGGCTGCAGACCGATAGAGCGTAGCTCTTTGACTGAATGCTGGGTCGGCTTGGTTTTGGTTTCGCCGGCACTAGCGATATAAGGCACCAGCGTTAGATGCATGAGCATAGCGCGATTGCGACCAAGCTCTACTTGCATCTGACGTACCGCTTCCATAAATGGCAGCGACTCGATGTCACCGACTGTACCGCCAATCTCGATGATGGCGATATCGTAGCCTTCGCCACTGGCAAGAATCTTACTTTTGATTTCATCAGTGATGTGCGGGATGACCTGCACGGTACCGCCTAGATACTCACCGCGGCGCTCTTTGTTTAGCACGTTTTGATAGATACGACCGCTGGTAAAGTTGTTGCTCTTACTCATCTTAGAATGGCGTAAGAAGCGCTCATAATAGCCCAAATCCAAATCCGTCTCTGCGCCATCTTCGGTGACAAACACCTCACCATGCTGAAATGGGCTCATCGTACCTGGATCGACGTTGATATACGGATCCATCTTGGTCATCGTGACTGTCACGCCACGCGCTTCTAAGACCGCAGCAAGAGAAGCGGCGGTGATACCTTTTCCTAGTGAGGACACTACCCCACCGGTCACAAATATAAACTTGGTCATAGTACTCATCAACAATTGGTAAAGAAGGATTTTACTAAAAATACGCCACAAAATATAGGGCAAAAATGCAAACTGTCTGAAACTCTTGTTTTCTACCTCAGCGGTAGACTTTTGTCACAAATAATACATACAACAAAAAAACCCACCCCGAAGGATGAGTTTTTTATTTAGATTCTAATGGTTAGATTAGAATAAGTATTCTAGACCGCCACCGATAGCTAGTACGTCAGCATCAGTATTGCCAAGGTCAGCTGAGTTATTACCAGCATAAGCATGTACAATCATATTATCTTGATAGTAGTATTTACCACCAACAACGATTTGATCTGAGTCAAAGTTGTCAACACCATCTAGGTTGTCAGTTTTGTTGTACTGAACATAAACAGTTGCTGGACGAGCAAAGTTAGATAAGCCTAATGCACCACTAACTACTAGACCTTTCTCTTTTTCGGTATCACCCTCATAGTCAAAATCAGCTACTTGATATAGAGCACCTAATGTTACAGG
The DNA here is from genome assembly GCF_028823565.1 of Psychrobacter sp. A3. Taxonomy (NCBI): domain Bacteria; kingdom Pseudomonadati; phylum Pseudomonadota; class Gammaproteobacteria; order Moraxellales; family Moraxellaceae; genus Psychrobacter; species Psychrobacter sp. A3. The sequence goes on along the minus strand of NZ_JAPEHS010000065.1, from coordinate 10,453 downwards.
AGCTGCCATGTATTTACCTAGATCAACAGTTGCTGTACCACGGATGATCTCACCAGCAATATTTTGGTCTTTATCGTACGCAACACCAGCAGTGAAACCAGTACCTTGGTCAAACATTAGCGCAGCACCAAAGCCACTATTACGATCATCACTATCCTCTACAAAGCTTTCGTCAGCACTATACATAACAGAAAGTTGTAATGGTAGGTTGTTGTATTTTGGAGACATCCAAATAACTGAGCTGTTGATACGGCCACTATCAGCCATATTCAAACCACCATAGTTTTCGTTATCTTCAAGTTTATTGCCACCTAGGTTATCCCAATAACCATCGTTAACGACTACGTTGTTGATTTTATCTAAAGTAGATTGGTTTTTACCAGCACGGAATTCACCAAAGTTTTTGTTCACGACACCAAGATATGTATCACGGTTAGAGAAACCATCGCTATCACCATCAACACGAGTACCATACTCTAGCTGATAGATAACGTCAGTATTGGCAGTCATCGCTTCAGAGCCTTTGATACCGATACGTGAAGAGTTGGAGTTGATCTGTACTGAGTCAGACTCTCTGTCTGCACGATCATCACCATTTGGGTAATCAACTTCGGCATTTACATAATCAGCAGTAACAAACGCTTTACCATATAAGGTAGGAGCGGCATTGGCTGCAGAAACAGATAGAGCAGCAACGGCTGTAGCTAAAAGTAGTTTTTTCATGGGGTATCTCCACTTTACAATTGTAGTAATGAGCAAGCTATTATTAGCTGGCGCCCATATTGGTATCGTCACAAATCCTCAAAGATATAATGTGTAACTGGCTACCGAGATTAGTCAGAAACAAGTGTGGCGAAGTTTTATTACAGTAAGATGAAAAAACCATGACTTACATAACCAGCATCAAAAAAAGTAACTGCCATGTAAACGTTGGTCTTTATCCTTCTGCTGCGTAACATCCGTTACTAAACTCATACTTCGAGTACAAGCATAACAACTTTGACATAATTTGCAACATATTTTTTTGCACTTTTAACACGATATCTGGCGCACTCCACATCTTTTATAGCGCTCAGGCGTTGAAAAAAATAGCTATATAATGCGCTTAAATACCAATGGTTTACCGTAAGTTTTATGACAAACCATTCGATTATGGCCACTGTATTGTGTACAAAAATAAAGCGCTACTTATTCACTGATAAGTAGCGCTTATAAGCGAAACAGCATTATCGCTATCTACTATCGACACCGGGTCAATATAGCCATGTAGCCATATATACATGCATCGACACAGCTTTTATGCCGATGCAATAGGACAGTGAAGCACACTGGATTAGACGTTGGCTTTTAGATCCAAGCGTGCTTGGTGCAATAGTGGCTCAGTGTAGCCGCTTGGCTGCTCGCGTCCTTTAAAGACGAGGTCACAGGCCGCTTTAAAAGCATAAGACTGCTCAAAGTTGTTTGCCATAGGCTGATAGCTACTGTCGCCGGCATTTTGCTCATCGACGATCTTCGCCATACGCTTCATGGTATCCATGACTTGCTGCTCGCTGACCACACCGTGATGCAACCAGTTGGCGATATGCTGGCTTGAGATACGCAAAGTCGCACGGTCTTCCATCAGGCCCACATCGTTGATGTCAGGCACTTTTGAGCAACCGACGCCTTGGTTTACCCAGCGTACCACGTAGCCTAAGATACCCTGCGCGTTGTTGTCCAGCTCTTGCTGCTTCTCTTCCTCTGTCCAGTTGGTGTCTTTGGCCAATGGAATGGTCAAGATATCGTCTAGGCTAGCACGCTCGCGTGATTTTAGGCTGTCTTGTACCTCGGCGACATTGACTTGATGATAATGCATGCTATGCAAGGTGGCGCCTGTCGGTGATGGTACCCAAGCGGTACTGGCACCAGATTTTGGATGTGCCGCCTTGGTCTCTAGCATCTCTTTCATCTCATCAGGCTTGGCCCACATCCCTTTACCAATCTGCGCCACACCCTGCAGGCCAGTTTCTAGGCCGATATCGACGTTCCACTGCTCATAGGCGGGCTGCCATGCTTGCGACTTCATCTCGCCTTTTGGTACAAATGGGCCAGCATTCATACTGGTATGCATCTCGTCGCCTGTACGATCCAAGAAGCCGGTATTAATAAAGATAACGCGCTCTTTGGCTTGGCGGATGGCTTCTTTTAGGTTTACCGTCATGCGGCGCTCTTCATCCATGATACCTATCTTGAGCGTATGGCGCTCTAGACCGAGCAAATCCTCTACCGCATTAAACAAATCATTGGCCATTTTGACTTCATCAGGGCCATGCATTTTTGGCTTGACGATATACATCGAGCCTTTGCGTGAGTTTGATAGCGCGTTTTTGCCTTTTAGATCGTTTAGCGTCAATAGCGGTGTGATCAAACCATCCATCAAGCCTTCAAAGATTTGCTCTTGACCATTACCCAAATCGACCAAAATCGCTGGGTTTTGCATCAAGTGACCAACGTTACGAATCAAAAGCAGTGAGCGACCGGGTAAGATCAGTGTGCCGCCCTCTGGTGTGGTGTACTCACGATCTGGGTTTTGCTTACGGGTGCGGGTTTTACCACCTTTTTCAAACGTCTCTTGCAAATCGCCATTCATCAAACCTAGCCAGTTGCGATACACTTCGACTTTTTCTTCGGCATCGACCGCAGCGACCGAATCTTCGCAGTCTTGAATCGCAGTAATGGCGGACTCTAATAGTACGTCTTTGATGTTTGCTGGGTCATCTTTACCTACTGGATGGCTGGCATCGATTTGAATCTCTGCGTGTAGGCCATTGTTTTTGAGCAAAATACCAGAAGGGCTATCTGCCTCGCCGACATAACCGACGAATTTTTCGGCGTCTTTTAGCTCAGTGCTACTATCGCCCAGCTTGACTTCCAGCTTGCCATCGACGACTTTAAAGCCTGTGACATCGGTATAAGAGCCTGAGGCTAGCGCAAAATGCTCGTCTAAAAAGGCTTTGGCATAAGCGACAACGGCCGCGCCGCGCGTGGGATTATAGCTGCTGCCTGCTTCTTGACCATTTTCATCGCTGATGACATCGGTGCCATATAAAGCATCGTACAAGCTACCCCAACGGGCGTTGGTGGCATTTAGCGCATAGCGCGCGTTGCGTACAGGGACGACTAGCTGTGGACCTGCAATATGAGCAATCTCGTCATCGACGTTTTGGGTGCTTACCGTAAAGTCATCGCCTTCTGGTAACAAATAGCCAATTTCTTGCAAAAAAGCCTTGTAAGCTGGGAAGTCAATCTCACCTTCTTTGGCAGGATTGTCTAGATGCCATTGATCGATTTGCGCTTGAATGCTGTCACGAGTCGCAAGCAGCGCTTTGTTGCGCGGCGTGAACTCTTTGATGACTTTTTCAAAACCTGACCAATAACTGTCTGAGTCCACACCGACTTTTGGCAGCACTTCGTTTTCGATAAAGTCATACAACTGCTGGTCGATGGCAAGAATACCTTTTTGAATCCGATTGGCGTTAGAAGATTGGCTCATGCTGTTATCCTTATCTATCTGTGATGGGTGTACCTACGAAGTTGCTACCACTATAGCGGTAGTAGATGGCGTGCATTTCTCTAAAATGGCGCATCCTTGATATGAGCGAGTGATCTGCGTGATGGCTGTGCCTTTTCGTCGATAGTGATATCTGCTTTATATCGCGCTGGCAGTTGTTATAATGTTTGCCATCTCGAATGGGCACTCATTGCTCCTTGATCGCTCCTTTATCGAGTCATCAAACAAAATGCCGCCTAAACAAAATATCATCCTACTATCAAATAAAGAAATAAACAAGAAAACACCATTCACTAAGTAAATACTGGGGTTGTATAATAATGATACCCTACAGCCTATCAGCGCTAAGGCTGTTTATCCTCAAATCGTGGTAATCGTTTTTTTAAGCTTTTATATAGCCAGCTCTGTATAAAAACGATAGTTAATAAGCTCAGGCGGCAAACCCAAACCTTTAAAACAACCTTTTATCTTATCCAATACTTTTTGACCATGACACAGACTATGAGTAAACCGACCATGCCAACCAATTCCCATGCTATAAATGACGACATTGCAGTAGAAAGCAGTACAGAAGAAGACAGTGTAGATATCTCGCAGCTGCGCACACCGAACAAAGTAGATTTATCTGCGGTTTATGGTTTTTTGGGCGCACGTACCACGCCAGATTGGGTAGCCGCCGCTATCGCTGACCTACCTTTGATCATTCAAGATCATGCCAACTGCGAAAAAAAAGCGGTACCCGCCGCTATCGCTGACCTACCTTTGATCATTCAAGATCATGCCAACTGCGAAAAAAAAGCCGCTGGCACCGCGATGAACCTACTGTTTCGCTATGAGTTTTCTTATGACTTGCAGCGTAAATTGGCACAGCTGATACGTGAGGAGATGCTGCACTATGAGCAAGTGCTGGGTATCATGAATGAGCGCGGTCAAGAATGGCGGTACTTAAGTGCGGGGCGCTATGCCAAAGGCATGCTCAAACACAAGCGCACTTATGAGCCTGCGGCAATGAGCGATGTGCTGATCATCGGCGCGTTTATCGAAGCGCGCTCCTGTGAGCGCTTTGCGGCATTGGCTGAGGTGATTGATGATGAGCGATTGGCAAAATACTATCGCTATTTGCTCAAATCAGAGAGTCGTCATTTTGAGGATTATTTGGCATTGGCACAGTCACTATCGACAGAGGCTATCGATGAGCGAGTGGCATTTTTTAGAGAAGTAGAAGCAGAGCTTATCATCAGCCCTGATTCCGAGCTACGGTTCCATAGTGGCTCGCCCGCTTAACTATTTATTGTCTTCCATCAGAGGGCTATCGTACTGTTTATGGTCTTTGGCGACGTGATGCGGGTCGTGATCATCTGTGACACGCTCTGCAGCCGCAGGATTGGCTTTTTGCAGCGCATCATCAGGCACGATACCGTCATTGTCGTCAGCATCTTTTAGTTCATGTTGCTGGTGTTTTGGTGACTGCGCTGTCTCTGCTGGTTTTAATGAGTGATCATTGGGGTTATTCATAGCATTTCCTTATAATAGAAAGATGAAAGTAAATCAAGTGAATGAAGGATGTGCCCTAGATCATAAAAAAACTATCTGTCTTTTTTATGATCTTTTTCGTCAGGGTTTAACACCCGTGTCTGGGCATTATTGACAGTGGCATAGCGATTTTTATTGTTAATCTTATGGCTATCAGGGGCTTCGCTACTGACAGTCCTTTCATTGACGTTATCATCAAACGCAGTACCTTCTTGATCGCGTCGATCTGGCTGGCGCGCAGGATTATCATCGTCATTGACATGCTCTGTCTCTACGATACCCTCTTCAAAGGTATCTGTGCCTTTATTCTCTGTCGTGTTTTCTTCAACCTCATGATTTTCGATATCATGTTTTTCGCCATTACTGCTCATATCGTGGCGACCAAGCGCGTCTTTATGATCTTTATGATTATCTATGGGCGTTTTGGTTAATGCTGGATCTTTGGTTTGCATCATCTCATCCTTGTCTTTTTTATCGTTATTATTTTTTCATTAATACTTTTTCATTAATACTTGATGTTCGTAGTACTTCTTTTACATGGCCACGAAATAACGTGCTCAATACTCGACCTTATGTCCCACAATAGCTTATATGGGTCTAACCTATATGGACAACGAATTATTCGTTGCCTTTTTGACTCAAATCATGAGCATTGAGATCAGCCACATTTTTGCCGCCATCAGGTAGGTTTTCTTCTTTGCGCGGGTCGACATAGACCTCGTCTGTCTCCTGTGAGGCTTGCTCTGGCCCATCTATATTTGCCTGGTACTTTCGGCCTTCATAGCTGCCTTTTGGGTTGTCTGGCTGTTTAATAGCAGGGTCGTGGATCGGTACTGCTTCTTCATTATTTGGGCGTGTATTGTCTGACATGCTATATCCCTCACGTATGTATTGGCGTGGACGTGTCCTCAATTCAATCGATAATCATCTAAATGGGCTAAATCTAGCCAAACGCTGTCAAATAGCTAACTAACATCTCGATATTACCTGCGCTATCTTCCTTGTTTGATGGCGACTTATCTCATTTTTATCACCATTTTTAAAATGAAAACACGCTCTAATAAGTAGAGTAACTATTTATCCTGTTATTTGTTATCCTCTTATTTATCGGTACGCAAATCCTCTTCGATAAAGGCGGTTTGCTCTTCTTCGCTGAGCTGTTCAGGTGCATCGACTCTCTTGTCTTCTTTAAGGTTTTGCTGAATCTTTTGACTGTCTGCCTGTTCGGCTGCTTTGTTGATGTCTGATTTTGTATCAGAATTATCAGGCGTCGTATCGTGATTACTCATAGATGCTTCCTTTTTTCCTATGTTTTTATGATTGGCTTTTACGTTCTATGCTTTTATGATTGAGCGTATTTTTATTATAGAAACAAGACTCGACCAGACACCAGTGTGCTGCGGTATCAATGTGTGAATAAATGTGAGGTTACAAGACAGTTTGTAACTTCCTGCCAGCAGCATGCAAATAACAGTAGCCAAATGCATCCATAAAAAAAACCAAACGCCAGTATAGCCAGCGTTTGGTTTGAGTCAGTATTAGAGGGCTGTTAAGACGATGCCTCTACCCCGTTGATGAGCGTTAATAAATGCTCTTGGGCGGCATGTGGCGGCGTACCAGCAGCGGGCTGTAGTTGCTGCCAGACGCCGTCGCCATTGAGTGTCCACGCTTGGGTATTGTCTTGTAAGTAGTTAATCAAGCCATCTTGATATATCTGCTGAAACAGTTTTTTATCTTCAATCGGAAACGCCACTTCGACGCGGTGAAACAAGTTACGATCCATCCAGTCGGCACTACCACAATACAGACGCTCGTCACCGTTATTATAAAAATAGTAAATGCGTGTGTGCTCTAAAAACCGGCCAATCACCGAGCGTACTGTGATGTTTTCCGACAAACCTTTGACCTGTGGACGCAGACAGCACATTGAGCGCAAAATCAGCTCGATTTTTACCCCTGCTTGAGAGGCGTCATAGAGCTTGGCGATCAGGCGACGCTCCGTCAAAGCATTGACCTTGACCATGATATGAGCGCGTTTGCCTGCCTTTGCGTGAGCGATCTCATCATCGATAAAACTCATCAACTTATCATGCAAGGTAAAGGGCGCATGCAGTAGTTTTTTGAGATTGGCAGGCTTGCCCATGCCCGTTAGCTCTTGGAAGATTTTGTGCACATCTTCTGAGATATCAGGATCGGCGGTAAACAAACCGTAGTCGGTATAGACCTTAGCATTGGCGGCATGGTAGTTACCTGTCCCTAGGTGTACATAGCGGCGAATGCGATCATCCTCGCGGCGTATGATTAGCATCAGTTTGGCATGGGTCTTGTAGCCGACGATGCCATACACCACCACCGCCCCTGCTTCTTGCAGATAATTGGCGACTGCGATGTTTGAGGCTTCATCAAAACGGGCGCGCAGCTCGATGACGGCAGTGACTTCTTTGCCATTTCGAGCAGCAGCGGCCAGCGCTTTGACGATTTCTGAATTGGTGCCTGAGCGGTACAGCGTTTGCTTGATTGCCAAAACTTTTGGGTCATTGGCGGCTTGCCATAATAGGTTGACGACAGGCGAGAATGAATGAAAAGGATGATGCACCAGTACATCGCTTTTGCGCATGGCAGCAAACATGCTACTGGTTTTGTCCAGCTTTTTTTCTTCGCGGCGAAACGCTTTTGGTATCGCTTGCGTAAAGGGCTGATAGCGCAGCGCTGGTATATTAAAGTCGAACAATAAGCGCGTGAGGTTGACCGGCCCGTTGACACGGTACAGCTGATTGTCGTGCAGCTCAAACTCATTGAGCAGATAGTCGCTGATGGGCGTTGGGCAGTCGGTGGTGACCTCTAGGCGTACCTTATCACCGAAGCGGCGGTTTTCAAGCTCACCCTCTAACGCTTTGGCGATATCCTCGACATCGTCCGCTAGGTCTAAGTCCGCATTACGCGTCAGTCGAAACTGATGACAGCCGGTGACATTCATCCCCGGAAACAGCTCGCCAATATGCTCATGAATAATGGCCGATAGCATGACGTGATGCTCTTTGCCGCCAGTCAGCTCATCAGGTAAGCGTATGACGCGTGGGAGACTGCGCGGCGCAGGAACGATGGCGAGATTGATATCACGACCAAAGGCATCTTTGCCCTCTAGAGTAGCGATAAAGTTGAGGCTTTTATTGACCAAACGCGGAAACGGGTGGGCAGGATCAATACTAATCGGCGTCAGTACAGGCGAGACTTGTTCGGTAAAATAGCGCTTCATCCATGCCGACTGATCGCTATTTAGCTCATCGCGTTTGAGATAACGGATGTCTTCTTTGGCCAGCGCAGGCAAGATGTCTTCATTGAGAATGCGATACTGCTCAGCGATGGCATCGTGTGTGATAACAGAGATTTCATTGAGTACCTCGCTTGGGCGCATACCATGAGCACTGGTCGATACATCACCGATATTGAGTTTTTGCATGATGCCTGCCACGCGAATCTCAAAGAATTCATCGAGATTCGATGAAAAAATAATGAGAAAAAACAAGCGCTCAAGCAGTGGGTGACGCGGACTGGCAGCCTGCGCCAGTACCCGTAGATGAAACTGCAACAAAGACAGGTCGCGATTGATATAACTGCTGGGCGAATAACTGCCATCTTCAAACCGCTGCCATGCTATGTGGGCGAGATCATCGTCTTTTTTCCCATGCGTCCCATCGTTTATGCTCATCACGGCGGCGCTATTGTCAGTCTGATGCTGCTTATCATTGCTTTTGGTATCTGCCACGTCCCTACTCCTTTTGCCTTCTCGATACGTCATGATGCTGATTGTGGTAAGACTGCATTTTTCATGCGTTTTTTGATGATACGCTGTTTGTTACGTAGCCGTCTATCGCCTTGGTTGTTTTCATAGTATTTTGGATTGGTCAGCATACTGATTAATAACGCCGATTCATCGCGATTTAGCTTGGCAGCCGATTTATTAAAATAGTGGTGCGCAGCGGCCTCGATACCGTAGATACCATCGCCAAACTCAGCCACGTTAAGATAAGCGGTCAAGATACGCTGTTTGTCCCACAACGTCTCTATCATCACGGTGATAATCGCCTCTTCGCCTTTACGAATATAGGAGCGATGCGCGGTCAAAAACAGATTTTTGGCCAACTGCTGCGTGATGGTCGAGCCGCCAGCTGTCGTTTTTCCTGACGCTTCATTTTTCTTTTGCGCCTCTTTTATGCCTTTAATGTCGAAGCCATTATGCTGACTGAAAGTCGAGTCTTCACTAGCAATAGCGGCTTGCTTGGCGGACTTGGCAATTTGATCATATTCTACCCACTCTTGGGTGACCTCGCCGCCGGTCAGACGATGGGTCAGCATAAACATGCTGTTGTTAATGGGCTGGGTTTTCCAAATCAATAATAGCCCTGTGACCAAAACATGAAAAACCACGACCAACAACATGAACGCCAAAAATACTCGTTTGATAAATGTGCCAAAACTTGCCATGCGCGATATCCAAGTGATTGAAAAGATAAAAGGTAGCCGCTTATCCAAAAACAGCCCAAGCAGTTAACTCAAATAGCAGGTCATCTTACCTAATCTCATAATTGCTGTCATTATTTACCCCATTTCTTTATCATGTAATGAGCTATAAACAGTATTCACTTTTTATTTAAGGGTTTAAGATAAGTACTTTATAACAAGCATAAAAATAAGAGAATAAATATGCATAATGGTAATAATATAAAAGCACTGCGCGCACGTATTATTGAAGCGAGCCCAAATCTTTGCAGCGCTGAAAGTTCTGATAAGTGGTGGCTACTCGGTACCTCTGGCTGCCATCTGTGTGAAATCGCTGAGCAACTTATGGTGCGCTTTCAAAGCGTACAACCTATTACCTACGAGAATGTCGATATTGCAGACTTTAATGAAGATCTGATGATGGAGTTTGCCACCACCATTCCTGTGATAATCACACCGACAGCACGCTTAAATTATCCGTTTTCAGTCATGGATTTACAGCAACTGTTAGCTCACAACTAACGGCACTTTGTTTTGATGTTATAGAGCTTTTAAATTTCTTATATTAGAATATCTACCGCTAATTTTAGCTAGTATGGTACTTCAACATTTGCTAGACTGCTTTTATATTCTGTTTGGTAAATTGATTATACTAATGCTAATGATTTACTGATCAATAATCTCAACTCTCTAACCTTGCACTCTGTTAAATCATATACATACAATTCTCAGCGAAAGCACCTAAGAGCAACTATTAGGGCGTGTTTAACACGCTTTAATAAATATAGTTAGCTGAATGTAAAACTGTTATGGATTTGAACGCGCTACTGGTATAAATTTTACTTGCGTGCTGCGTTTCCAGAGGCTGCG
>NZ_JAPEHS010000064.1:0-14607 GCF_028823565.1 Psychrobacter sp. A3 | reverse complement strand
ACGCCTGCCCCAGCAAGCTGCCAGGCCGACCATCTGACCCCCAATCGCGAAAAAGCAGCAGGGCTGGCTGTGATGGCGACGCCAGCTATCTACCGCGAAGACGGCGTGCTGTATCAAGCAAGTTTTGAGAGTCCGGAGTTTTTAGAGTTTTTGGGCGTGGAGTAAATAGATGAGCGGTCGCACGCCATAAATGCTGCGCGGTTTTTATTTAGATCAATAATAAACAGAGACTTATGGCAACACAATATTGACGATTTTCCATTCAATCAGACCTTGCCGCTGCATCTCGATGGTCAGCGGATATCCTTTGATCTGTCCGCTGATGGTAAAGCAGTTGATGCCACAATAGCTCAGCGCTGGCTTGTCACTATCATTGCCTTGCATGGCTTGTTTTTCTAGCTCAGCCGCTTGTTTTTGCATGACCTGTTGCATTTGATTTTTGACCACCGCATCGATATCACCGCGATGAATGATGAGGTTTTGAATCAAGTTTTTTAGATTGACCTGATTGCTGGCGATGGCCCACGCCGCCGCCAGCTCTTTGGTCGCGGTATTGGCTTGACCTTGGGTGTTGATGACGGTTTCGATGTTTTGTGCGGTGATGGCACCATTGACGGCCTTTATGATAAAGGTGTTGGCCGCTTGTATTAATGGCTCGCCGCCGAGCTCGGCCACCAACGGATAGCTGCGTATGGTGGTCGCAAATTGATTGGTGAGCTGGGTTTGTACGCTTGGCCTGACTTGCTCGTAGTCGATGGCGGCCGCAATCGCCGCACCGTCGTTGGCATCATAGGCGTTTTTGAGCTGATAGGCACTGTAGTAAGGCGAGCCTGCATAAACTGTCACCGCAATGACGATCAATAAAACCAACAGCTTTTTCATAAAAAATACTACCTTATCGCCAATCTAAAAGCCCAAATTTAAATGCGTACGAATATGGCGATAAATACTAGCATGAAGCCCTGCCAAAAAGGTATAAAAACCTTTGTGCTATTCTTAACGAACTCTGTTTTGGGCGCCCATCATCTTCTGTCCGACAATTTCGCCTCTAATGCGCTTGATAAATCACCTTACCATCTCCATAAATAGCGCAAACTTTTAATAATTGATTTGGCTAAGCAGCACCCCGCCGTATTCGCTTGTACGATTCAGACGATTCTCTTCTTTGCTTTTTATTGTCTCGCCATGTTTCATGTGAAACAGCATTGCGAGTCTGAATAGCAACAGACGATAATTGCTATGGGTTTGATGAATCGATCGATCGGCGGCCCTGCGAAGACGATAGGAGAGCCCATGAGTAAGCGCGATTTTTATGAAGTATTAGGTATCAGTAAAACCGCTGACAGCAAAGAAATTAAGCGAGCCTACCGCAAGCTGGCCATGAAATACCATCCAGATCGCAACTCTGATGACCCTGATGCCGAAGACAAATTCAAAGAAGCATCGATGGCGTATGAGGTGTTGAGCGATGAAGAAAAGCGCTCAGCCTATGATCGTATGGGTCATGCGGCGTTTGAAAACGGCATGGGCGGCAGCGGTTTTGGTGGCGGCGGCAACTTCCAAGACATCTTCGGTGATATCTTTGGCAATTTTGGCGATATCTTTGGTCAGTCGCGCGGCGGCGGTGGTCGCTCACGTCGCGGCTCGGACTTGCGTTATGTGATCGAGCTCACCCTCGAAGAAGCGGTACGCGGTACTAAAAAAGAAATCAGCTTTACCGCGCCTGCGCCTTGCGACACTTGTGACGGTAAAGGCGCAAAAGACGCCTCTGACGTGGTGACGTGCCAGATGTGTCATGGTCAAGGCCAAGTACGTATGCAGCAAGGCTTTTTTGCTGTACAGCAGTCTTGCCCGCAGTGTGGCGGCTCAGGTAAGCAAATCAAAAACCCATGCCCTGACTGTCATGGTAACGGCGTCAAGGACAAGTCACGCACGCTTGAAGTCTCTATCCCAGCCGGCGTCGATGATGGCGACCGAGTTCGTCTCGCAGGTGAAGGCGAAGCGGGTGGCGCTGGCGTACAAAATGGCGACCTGTATGTCGAGGTACGCGTCAAACCACATGACGTCTTTACTCGCCAAGGCGCGGATCTGTATATGGATGTGCCCGTCAGCATCACTGATGCCGCTTTGGGTAAAGAAGTGGAAATCCCAACCTTGGATGGTAAAGTCAAAATCAAGGTCGCTGAAGGTACGCAAAGTGGCAAGCTGTTACGCGTGCGCGGTAAAGGCGTGACGCCAGTACGCACCACCATGAAAGGTGATCTGATCTGCCGTGTGGTCATTGAGACGCCCGTGAACCTAACGCGTGAGCAAAAAGACCTATTGCGTCAATTCCAAGACACACTAGATGGTGATAGCAAGCATCAGCAGTCGCCGCACAAAAAATCTTTCTTTAAAAAGATCGGCGATCTATTTGATTGATCAAAGGGCTTTCATCGCGTTGATCACGCATGTGGCTTAATGAATCAATAACAAACCCCTAGCGTTTCACGTGAAACGCTAGGGGTTTTTAATGAGTGTATAAAAGACCACCCATGCAGGGATATTTGCTAAACTTAGGATAAATGACCTATAAGCACCACCGTGCTAAAAACATAAATATTTAGGACAAAACATGACCCAACAAACCAAAAAACAAACACAAGAACAAACCATCAAAGTCGGCGTCATCGGTGCTGGTGGCCGTATGGGACGCATGCTCATCGAAGCGGTACAAGACAACCCACAAACGACACTGAACGCCGCGATTGAACGTCAAGGCTCAAGCCTTGTCGGTGCAGATGCGGGCGAGGTCGCGGCGATTGGGCATTTAGAGGTGCAAATCGTCGATGATTTAAAGGCAGTGATTCATGACATCGATGTGCTGATTGATTTTAGCTTGCCCGATGCCACTGAGCAAAATATGCAAGTCTGTGCGGCAAATGACGTTGCGATGGTGATCGGCACCACAGGTTTTAATGAGCAGCAAGAGCAAGTGCTAAAAACTGCCAGCGAGCAAATCGCTATCGTCTACGCAGGCAACTATTCAACGGGCGTTAATTTATCGCTAAAGCTGCTCGGTATGGCAGCCAAAGCCTTTGGTGATGACGCCGATGTTGAGGTCATCGAAGCCCATCATAAGCACAAAATCGATGCACCATCGGGCACCGCCTACATGATGGCAGAAGCAGTGGCCGACGCGCGCGGACAGAGATTAAAAGACGTCGCTGTCTATGGCCGTGAAGGGCAGACCGGCGAGCGCGAAGCGGGTAGCATTGGCATTCATGCGATACGCGGCGGTGAGATCATCGGTGATCATACGGTGATGTTTATCGCTGATGGTGAAGTGGTCGAGATTACCCACCGCGCCCGTGCACGTATGACCTTTGCCGCTGGTGCAGTACGCGCCGCAACTTGGGTAATTGAGCAGGGCGCTGGGCAATATAATATGCAAGATGTACTGGGTTTAAATGAGTAGCTCTGCCCGTGCTTATCTTAAAGCGCTCAGTTATGCGGTAGCGACTGTGATGGCAGTCAAACACAGTCGCCGTGTCCTTGATAGCCATGTTATTTATAAAAGCCTACTAGCTACGGCTGTTGGTATGACGGTGCCGCTAGTGGCTGTCCAAGCGGCGACTTATGAGACTTATGTCATTGATACCTATGGTGGTCAGGCACTTATACCAGCGGTACGCCAGCAGTTAGAGAGTAGCCGTGACGGTGGTACGGTGACCAGTTATCAAGACAAGCTGGTCATACGCACCACGCCTGCCAATTACCCAAAGCTGCAGCAGCTACTCACGCAGATTGACCGTCAGCCGCAAGCGCTCACGGTGACGGTACGCGTTGGTAATGACCGCCAGTCAAAAGGTAGCATCCAGCAAGGTCAAGTCATCATTACCAATCGCGGTATCCAAGGTGCAGGCGTAATCAATCAATATAACCGCCAGCAACAAGGTAGTAGCTTGTATCAAGTACAAACGCTGTCTGGCAGCGCCGCTAGTATCAGTACCGGCACGCTCTATTCATTGACGCAGAACTATCGTGCCACTATTCAACCAAATTATCACCATCCCATTGACCGTCAGCCAAACGCGCAGATTATTATTCAGCAGCAAGTACTACTGCCAACGACGCAAGGCATTACTGTCACACCGCGTCTACTACCGAATGGTCAAGTCGAAGTGAGGTTGTCACAAGTTGAAGATCCACTGGCGCGATCCAACTCATCCTACAATAGGTACGGCACGAGCAGTAATAGCATTCAAAGTCAAAGTCAAAGTCAAAGTCAAAGTCTGAACAGTACGATCATTGTGCCACGTGGACAATGGGTGACGATCGGTGAGATTTCACAACGCTCAGTCAATAGCGGCAGTCGAACGGTCAAGAGCACTAACACGGTACCGATTGAGTTGTTGGTTCAATAGCTCATTATGCAAATGGCTAAATACAAAAAAGCGCGGTGTTATTAATAGCACCGCGCTTCTCTATAGATAATAGGTTCGAACCCTAGTCAATATAAACCACTTCAAGCGGCGGGAAGCCGTTAAACTCAACTGATGAATACGAGTTGGTATAAGCACCTGTGGTTAGCCAATAGATTTTGTCACCAATCTCAAGATCTTCTGGCAGCTGATAACCTGCTTCTTCGTACATGATATCAGTTGAGTCACAGGTTGGTCCTGCCAGTACGACCGTCCCTTCACTGGTAGACGTTTCCATCTTGGGAGTATAAACAGGATATTTGATGGCTTCGCCGAGCGTCTCGATTAAGCCTTGGAATAAACCAACATCCGTATAGACCCAGCGCGCCAAATCTGTATCTGACTTACGAGAGATCAGTACCACATCACTAACCAAGACACCTGAACCACCGACGAGTGAACGACCTGGTTCTAAAATAATCTCAGGCATCTCGTCATCATTATAATCATCAGTCAAATAGCTGGTAATCTCTTCTGCATAGACCTTAATAGGATTGACTTCGCTGATGTAGTTGGTTGGGAAGCCGCCACCTAGATTGATCATTTGTAGCTTGATGCCTTCTTCGTTCTTCATCCAGTCAAACATATATTTAACTTTGGCTAATGCATCATCCCATGCCGCAACGTCTTTTTGCTGGCTACCCACATGGAACGAGATACCATAAGGTACCAAGCCAAGCTCGCGTGCTTGAATAAGCAAATCAATGGCCATATTCGGGTGACAGCCAAACTTACGTGACAATGGCCATTCTGCTGTCTCTGATCCTTGTACCAATATGCGCACAAATACTTTAGAACCCGGTGCATGTTTGGCGATATTTTTAAGATCGGCTTCTGAATCGGTCGCGTACAGATCGATACCTTTTTCAAAAGCATACTTAACATGGTCGGCTTTTTTGATGGTGTTACCATAAGAAATGCGCGATGGCTCAACGCCGCAATCTAGCACACGATCCAGCTCATAGATAGAGGCACAGTCAAAGTTAGAACCAAGCTTTGCCAGCAGATTGATAACTTCGACCGCAGGACTGGCTTTCATCGCATAGTGCAATTTGGCATTCGGAAATAGGCTGACCATCTCATGATACTTGGTCTCGATACGGCTTAGGTCCACCACTAAAAACGGGGTCTCGCGACCTTCAGCAGCTTTGGTGAATTTCTGCCAGCTGGCAGGGTCAAAATATTGGTCAATTTTGATCATGGTCATAGTAGTAAACCTTTGGTGAGAGTAGTATCTGCTAGAAAAGTGAACGTCAAATCGTGGATATTAGATCATAATATCCACGGTAAGCATCATTGTATTCAGAATAAAAGATTAAGAACTGATGGGTTGTGACTGCTGCTCAGCGGACTGGGCGCCTTGCTTTTCGCGTATCTTGAGGACTTTACGAACTTTATCACGGGCACGTGTCTGTTTCAAACGAGACAGATAATCGACGAATATCACGCCGTTGAGATGATCCATTTCGTGTTGGATACAGACGGCAAGCAAGCCTTCGACCTCTTCGTCTATCTTGTCGCCGTTTTCGTCTAGGGCTTCGATGCGAACCTTGGTCGGACGCTCGACTTTGTCATAGACATCTGGCACTGACAGACAGCCTTCTTCGTACGGTTGTTTTTCTTCAACCAGTGGCGTCACTTTTGGGTTGATAAACACGCGAGGCTGGCTTTTATCTTCAGATAAATCCATGACGATTAGCTGAATATGGCGATCCACTTGACTGGCTGCCAAACCGATACCCTGGGCATCATACATGGTTTCAATCATATCGGCGATCAAGGTTTTGATTTCAGCAGTCACTTCCTTGACAGGCTCAGCGATCGTACGCAAGCGCGGATCTGGATAGTTTAAAATAGGGAGTAATGCCATAATGCTTACCTCAATGCTAAGGATAAAATAGGGTATATATTATAAGGTAAATGGGGACAAAAGTAATGCTTATCAATACTTTCCCCTTATGTTCGCGGGCATTAGAATTTATGCCGGTACATACAAAAGCCCTGCTAATCGCAAGGCTTTTGGGTAAGATACATATTTTAGCTCGATGAGTTTTGCTTGATTGATTTTTTCAAAACTATCTTTTTTATCAATGCAGTTTTATCAAGTTATCTGTACCAAATTAGCTAAGATGCGTTTCTTATACGCGGCGCTTACTGACGATCATCTCATACAAGAACAGTAAGATGATGGCACCAATGACAGAGAAGATAAGACCAATAAAGCCGCCGTCAGCATCGATACCGATAAGCCCTGCAATAAAGCCACCGAGCATCGCCCCGACGATACCTAATACAATCGTCATAATCCAGCCCATGGGATCGCTACCTGGCTTGATAGCACGTGCTAATAACCCTGCGACTAAACCGACGATAATCATCCAAATAAAGCTCATATTATTCTCCTAATTTTTTATCATTTATAATTGTGTAATGTGCTTTGATGAATCTATTGTAGTCATTCTGAGGATTGAAGAGTAAGCACAAAATGTTATCTGTGTATGGGCTATGTGAGGAAAAACCGCTGTTTGCTATCAAGCAGAGGAAATAGGTAAACGGAAGGTTACAAAGGTAGTAAAGTCGCTAACGGGTGGCAAAGATATGTGCTGAATTAAAAAACGATAAACATCAGACAAAAAAGTGCCGTTTATCATCCATAAACGGCGCTTTGGGTAGGTGATAGGCGGCTTATAACAGTGTTACATACAATAAATCAGATATAGCAAATTGACAATAAAACGGTGATATACGTTTAAACGCGCGACTGGTATCAATTTGACTTGTGTGCTGCGCCTATCGCTCGCGTAGGGCGGTGAGTAGTCGCTGATGAATTCCTTCAAAGCCGCCATTAGACATAATGACGATGGCATCACCTGACTGCGCATACGCACAGAGATGCTCAATAATACCCTCAATACTACAAAGTACTTGCTGATGACCGATGGTACTATCCTCGGCCATCGCGGTATCAATAACTTCTTTAAGCCCCCACTCCAGCCCGGACGGCTCATACCAGAGTGTATCGTCGGCTAGCGCCGCTGATTGTGCAAGGCTGTCTTGATGAATGCCCATCTTCATGGTGTTGCTACGCGGCTCGATGATGGCCCAAATGCGTCGGTCCGCCAGCTTCTTTTTGGCACCGTCTAAGGTAGTGGTGATCGCAGTTGGATGATGGGCAAAGTCATCGAAAACCAAGATATCATCGACATTACCAATCAGTTCCATACGGCGCTTGATACCTGCAAAGTCTGATAGAGCAGCACACGCGGTCTCTACACTCACGCCCACATCGTAGGCGGCGGCGACTGCGACGAGGGCATTGTTGACATTATGCATACCGCTCATCGACCACTCTACAATCGCTGCTGCGTTATCAGCAGGATAGCTGAGCTGAAAACGACTACCGTCAGCGGTTAATAGCTTAGCATGCCAGTCACTACCATCCGTGGCGCTGTCTGAGGCAGTGATAGTTGTATCATCAATCGCGGTGCGCCAGACGGGCGTCCAGACACCTTTTGCCAAGGTGTCCTCTAGGCTGGCTGTGGCGGCAGGCATGATGATTTTACCCGTACTAGGGATCATGCGTACCATATGATGGAACTGCGTTTGAATCGCATTGAGATCGGCAAAGATATCGGCATGATCAAACTCAAGGTTGTTTAAGATAGCCGTACGCGGACGATAATGGACAAACTTAGAACGCTTATCAAAGAATGCAGAGTCATACTCATCGGCTTCGATGACAAAATAGCCGCCGTTTTTATCCTCACTGTCTTTATTCGCTGCAAGTTTGTCTGCACCAAGATAGCTGCTGTGGGCAAACACTTGCTGCAAGTGTGTATCAGGCGTATCGACCAGTGGCACGCCGCCGATCAAAAACCCTGCATCGATACCAGCATAGTGCAGTATCCAAGCGAGCATCGTCGTGGTCGTGGTCTTGCCGTGCGTACCGGCTACCGCGATGACGTGACGCGACTGCAATACTTGCTCAGACAAAAACTGCGGACCTGAGGTGTAGCGTAGTCCTTCGTTTAGCAGGTACTCGATGACATCCATACCGCGTTTCATGGCATTGCCTACCACCACTAAGTCTGGCGCCGGCTGTAAATGCTCGATCAGGTATCCTTCTTCGATGACGACGCCGGCATTTTGCAGCTGGGTCGACATCGGCGGATAGACATTGGCGTCGGAGCCGGTAACCTTGTGCCCAAGCGCCCGCGCCAGCAATGCCAGCGACCCCATAAAAGTACCACAAATGCCAAGGATATGAATATGCATAGACGTTCCGTACGTGCTGAAGTAAAAAGGTGGACTCTCAAGCTGGTAGACCCAAAGACATAAGGTCTATCGGGGCAAACTGACTGGCTGAACCTTGCTGGCTAGACTTGCTGATTAGAGTTCGTCTGCAAGGTTGGATGTGCAAACGTTTGGTGCCCAAGAGTGGGATTCATTGTAAAGTAAACGTCGTTCGATGACCAATAAAAAACACCTAATGGGTAGGCGCAGTATTGAGGCTTTATCATAACAGGCATGAGTCAGCAACAAACGGATACGCTATTTACGCGATAAAACATAATCGTCATCGAGCTGTTTGTCATTGTCCATCAATATCAGATGATTGTCTTGAATACGGTAGGTCTCTATGTTTTCTTGCTCATAAACGATGGTAATGAGGTCGTTATCTTGACGATAAATGCCAGACTCAATCGTCGGGACTTTGGGCTGGGAAGGGTTGTTATACAGACTTGTTTTTAGGACGGAGCCATCGGCAAATAGGTTTAGGGTGATATCGATACTGTCACAAAAAGAGCAGGGCAACATACCGCCGTAGTCGCCTATTAGCGTGGCTTGTAGCGAGCTATAATTGGCGGTGTCTCCATCCCTATCTACAGTATCAATGCTGCTATCAGCAGTTGATTGCGCTGCCATGATCAGTGAGCGACCTTCTACGGCGTCGAGCTCGTCGGCATCAGCCTTAGGTTTAGATAGGCTGTCTGCCAGATCGACGGTAGATGGGCTGCTGTCTGCAGCGTTATTGACCGGCGCAACTTTAGTACTCACTTCTTTATTGGTATTAGAAGAGGCACTATCGCAACCAATCACCAACACGCAAAGCGGTATACCTAAGAGCAGACGATGAAAGCGTCTGATCGTCGATACATTAAAAGAGCAACTAGGCGCACGGTATATCATGGTCACACCAAAAACAGTTTTTTAAACAACATCTGAAAAGACTGCCTATCATATCGGCAAGTTCAGGGTATTGTCAAAATCGAGAAGTAATGAAAAAACCAGACGAACCATCAAAAACCATGATTTTTATGAGGCGATTATCATGTGACTCATCGTTGGTTTTGAGGTAGATAAACAGCGTTCAATCGCTTGGCAATTCTATAAAGCAGCGTATGTCACGCAGGTCTGCTTATCAGCAAATAGAATAAGCTGTGACAAGATATCAAAGGTTTAGAATATCTTTGTAGCGTTTTTGTTATTGGTTATTTTTATAAAATTATGCCATACCGATAGGCGTATCAGTATGGCATGGGGATAATAAGGGGATAAAGAGGACTATTTAGAGGCGATAGGACGTACGATACGCCACAACACCAAACCGTGGACGATCAGCAATAGACTAAATAAAATCAAAGACTGCTCAGGGATACTCAGTCCCATAAATGTCCAGTCGATAGCGGCGCACTCACCAGAACCTGCAAAAACTTCTTTAAACACCTGCAAAATAGGTAAGGTATCTAGCCAGTAGTCTAGCCCCGGACCACAAGAAGGCACTTGGTCGGCAGGTAGGTGCTGTAGCCAGACGTGACGGCCTGCCACCACAGTCGACCAGCCAATACCCACCAAGCTACCTAGCCATAATACCAGACGCACCGCCATAGATTTGGGGTGAAATAAAGCCGCCATCAGGGCAAACACGCCCATCACAATCAGCCCGATACGCTGAAAAATACAAAGCGGGCAAGGGGTAAACCCCATATAGCGCTGCAAAAAGAACAGCGCAAAGCTCATACCTATCACGGCCATAACGACCAAAAATACTTGTAGATTGCGGTAAGTGGTCAGCGGTAGCATGGGACAGTCACTCTTATTAGGTCGTTGTCTAAGATATCAAACCAGTGGTTAAGTTGGTTGCTAGCGGTATTGTTGTAAAAATTCCATAAAGTCTTCTGTTTCGGCAGACTCAATCTCTGCTTGTTGCAAAATAGACTTTTCTGCCAATACCTCATATTTGGCTTGGGCGTTGGGGCTCAAGGTCTGCTGCAACAACGCGTCACGATGCTGCTCTGCCAAGGTAAAGCCAAGTTGCCATAAGCTGCCCAAGCGTTTGCTATCGGCATTGACTTGCGCCGAAATCGTCGATTCTGGATGACTGGCTTTGCCTTGCATCAAGGCCACGGCTGCTCGGTAGTCATTGCCACCGTAGTGCGCGTCAAATAGCTCGGCAAGTGGTTGCATACGATCTAAATGCATAAGCATCCAGCTCTCAAGCGATTGCTCTTCGCCGTTATTGATGATGTTTAAGCCCTCGCGGCGACCTTCGTTTACCACGCGCTCAAGGTTGATTGCCAGCGCTTCTTCTTCCTCAGGGAGCAAGTCAGGCGAGTCATTTAGCAGACAGTACAGCGCCATGACTTCTAAAAAACAAGCGCTAGAGAGACGGATACCGACATCGCTATACGGGTCGAGATCGATGGCGCGAAACTCGACATAGGCGATACCACGGCGCTCTAGTGCCTCGGTTGGCGTCTCACCGCTCATGGCGATTTGTTTGGGGCGGATAGGACTATAGTACTCGTTTTCTATTTGCAAAATATGATTGTTAATCTGAATAGGATTGCCGTCCGCATCATCCAAACCCAGTTTTTCAAAGCTCTCATGCGGCGTCTGAATCGCGCGGCGCAATCCTTTGATATACTCAGGCAAGTTGTTGTAGCGGATGTCGAGCTGCTCTTGTACGCTGTTGGTATAGCCAAGTTTGCCCATCCGTAGGCTGGTGGCGGTAGGTCTGTAGTAGGTCGAGTCATTGAGGCGCTCTAGGTCATGCTCGCGCCCCGCCAAAAAACACGGACAAACGCTGGGGCTGGCTCCCAATAGATACAGTACCAAGCTGGTTAGGCGCTTAAAATTACGGATCAGTCCAAGATACTTATCGTTTTTAAACTCCGTCAGCGTCAGATTTTGCGCCGCTGGCGTCTTTGCTTGCCAAGCCGCAAACAAATCATCACCAAACGACAAATTATAATGCAAGCCTGCGATGGTCTGCATACGGCGACCATAGCGGATACCAAGCCCGCTGCGATACAGTGTTTTTAACTTACCCGTATTAGAGCTGCCATAGTCGGCCAGCGGAATATCTTCATCGTTCGATGACAGCATACACGGCATGGATAACGGCCACATCAGCTCACCTTCAGGCATACCTTGATAGACCAGCAAATGCAGCTGGCGCAGCATGTTTAAGGTTTCTTTGGGAGAGGTTTTTGGGTCAGTAATCAGCTCAAGCAGACTTTCTGAGTAATCTGTGGTAATAAACGGATGAGTAAGTTTGGAACCCAGTTTGGCTGGATGCGGGGTTTGTGCCAAAAAACCATCAGGTTTAACACGCAAGCCTTCTTTTTCGATACCGCGGAGCATCGCAGTCAGATGCTGATGGTCAAACCAATTGGGGATTTCAAAGTTCACAAAGCTACTCACAAAATTACTCATAATAGGCATCTATTGTTATTGATTATGGCAGACCAAAACACGACGGGTGTTTGACCATAAAATAGGTAAATATAAGGATGAAGAATTTGGTCAGTTTAGCTCAAAGCAGTCCTGAAAACCACGGACAATTACAAATACGATAAGCTTTATCCAAGGCGGTTTTGGCTGGTTTTACTAAAAAAATTGACACACAAATCACAGAAAAAAGCAGTCTGGTTTACTGCCCATGTAGCGAATGGGCAGGCACGAGACGAAAAAGCACCTATAGATAAGATAGAAAGAAGCCTTATCCATAGGTGCTTGAACCGTCGTTTTCAAACCGCAAAAAAGCGTCATTTAGATAGAGAATGACGAGCCGCAGCCACACGTCGTGGTGGCGTTGGGATTGGTCACGATAAAACGCGCCCCCTCTAAGCCCTCGGTGTAGTCAACGGTAGAGCCTTGCAGGTATTGATAGCTCATCGAGTCGACGACCAAGGTCACATCGCCATTATCAAAATTGGCGTCGTCTTCGTTTAGGTCATTGGCAAAATTAAAGCCATAAGAAAATCCTGAGCAGCCGCCACCGGTGACATAGACGCGCAGCATCAAGGTGTCATCGCCTTCTTCTTCGCGCAGGCGGCGCACTTTTTGAGCGGCGCTGTCCGTTAGGTTTAAAACCGTTGGGTCTACAGGCTGGGCGGCGCTTGGGTTAAATTGATTGGCTGATTCGTTCATATCTACCTCAGTTACTAGGATCAAAGGCTGTCGTCCTGTTTGGGTTTGCAAGCACAGTCATGCAAAAAAAGATACGCACGGCGTTTGATTCAATGGAATGCTGTCATTATGGCAAAGCGATGCGCGCGTTATCAATCCTCGTTATCAATATAATACAAGTGTCATCACTCACGCGCTAAATACATGCTCGGCCACGGGCACTTATGGTATCGCAGTATATCATAATGGGGGTGTTGATTCGTTTGTCAAGAGTGACGCTTGGTTATGCGCTATTAATAAACAAAA
Source organism: Psychrobacter sp. A3 (assembly GCF_028823565.1). NCBI lineage: Bacteria > Pseudomonadati > Pseudomonadota > Gammaproteobacteria > Moraxellales > Moraxellaceae > Psychrobacter > Psychrobacter sp. A3. The sequence goes on along the minus strand of NZ_JAPEHS010000064.1, from coordinate 1,423 downwards.
CTGCCTTTGCGATGCTGCCGTACGGCCTCACCGAGGCGACTATGTTTACCGACCACGTTTAGCGATGGTGGCTATCATAGCAATCAAGATTTGCTTTTAAAATAGTGATTTAATCGTTTGCCTATCGGTGAGGCGTTTGAAATAATAGCCGCCAGTAAACATGCCAGACGTGTGTTTTTTATTGCCTTGAGTTTTATATTATTGTTGAGATGAAGAGATTATATGATCGAATTTAAAGACGTAAGCGTACGCCGTGATGGTCGAGAGTTGTTTGCAGGGGCAAGCTTTCAGCTCCATCCCGGTCATAAAGTCGGCCTAACGGGCAATAATGGCACCGGCAAATCTACCTTGTTTGCGCTACTGCTTACGCAAATGGGTACGGGGGACACCGAGGTCACGCTGGACAAAGGCGAGGTGAGTATCCCTGATAGTTGGCAGGTGGCGCACATGGCGCAGGAGGTCGGAGCCAGTGATCAGACGGCGATTGATTACGTGTTGAGCGGTGATGAGCAGTGGTACGAGATTAATGCCGCGCTCAGTGATTTAAGCGCTGTCAGTGATGAGCAAATTGGGGTGTTGCATCAGCAGTTCGATGAAATCGATGGCTACCGTACACCGACCAAAGCGGCACAAATCATGGCAGGCCTTGGGTTTAACACCAGTCAGCACGAGCTGCCTGTCTCAGGGTTTTCGGGTGGCTGGCGCATGCGCTTAAACCTCGCCAAAACCTTGATGAGCCGCGCTGATTTGATGCTGCTCGATGAGCCGACCAACCATTTAGACTTAGACGCCATTCTCTGGCTTGAGACTTGGATCAATGCTTATACCGGACTGGTCATCGTCATCTCGCATGACCAAGCGTTTTTGGATGCTACCGTCGGTCATATCTTGCACGTCGAACAACAAAAAATCACCCTTTATACCGGTAATTATCAGCAGTTTATTCGTACCCGTCACGAGCGTATGGTGCAGCAGCAGCAAGCGTTTGAAAAACAGCAAGCGACCCGCGCCCACTTGGATGACTTTATTCGTCGTTTCCGTGCCAAAGCCAGTAAAGCGAAACAGGCACAAAGCCGTATCAAGCAGCTTGAGCGTATGGCAGAGCTGTCGCCGATGATAGCGGACAACCCGTTCTCTTTTCGCTTTTATGAGCCAGCCAATATGAGCTCGCCGCTGATTGAGATGAAGCACGCCGATATTGGCTATAGCGATACGCCCTTGCTTCGTGACGCCAATGTGCAGGTCACGCCTGATACGCGTCTTGGGCTACTGGGTATGAATGGCGCCGGTAAGTCGACGCTGATTAAAGCCTTGGTCGGCGAGCTGAAAATTTTGTCAGGTACTTACCGCGTATCCGACACGCTCAAGCTTGGCTACTTTAACCAGCATCAAATGGACGCTTTAGATGCGGCGGCCACCCCGC
>NZ_JAPEHS010000063.1:0-14539 GCF_028823565.1 Psychrobacter sp. A3 | reverse complement strand
GTTTTTGCGCGGAGAGTTTACTTTGCGTGACTCACAGATGAGCGCGCTGGCGCTGCGTAGTATGGCAGGCGGTATTTTAGGCTTTATGCTGATTAAGATTTTTGCGCCTGCGTTTTTTGCGCGGCAAGACACCAAAACCCCAGTAAAAATCGGTATTATCTCTGTCTTTACCAATATGATTTTTAGCGTGGTTTTTATCGGTATTTTTTACTTTTTAGAGATGCCGCTACATGGCGGATTGGCCTTAGCCACCACAGGTGCCGCTTTTGTCAACGCCGGCTTGTTGTATTACTTCTTATATCAGCGTGAGATTTTTCGCTTTGGCAGTCATTGGAAAAAACTGTTTGCTCAGTTTGCGATTGCTACAAGTGCCATGATTGCCGCCCTGTACGTCATGCTGCCTTATTTTCCAACCGATGAGGCGCAGTGGCAGCGTATCATTGCTCTGCTCGTCATGTGTGCGGTGGGCGCAGCGGTCTATGGTGTGGCTTTATTGGCCACAGGCTTTCGTCCGCGCCAGCTCAAACATGGCTAAACGACGCCTTTACCAAACCAAAACAAGCCTTATATGAGAAATGATAGTGCGTGATGCGGATAGTTGTGATAATTGACGTTTAAGGAATACATAAATTTTGAGGATCAATATGACAACAAAACAATCCACCTTACTACGCTTACCGACCTTACTCACTGCTGGCGTTCTAAGCACCGGCTTACTTGTGAGTGGTTGTGGCAATAATGATAATGTAGATACCGCAGCTGTTGCCAAAACCTCTGAGGATGACCTAACGACTTCGGTAGAGACAGTCGATAGCGACAATGACGTAAAGAATGAGCAGATAGCGGCCAATACTGAAGATAAAACCGCTATCGATAGTGATAGTGTTAATCCTGTCACCGCCTCTGCCAAGCAAAAAAGCTTAGTGACTAATTCCACCGAAGCAGGCACGCCAGAAGATACAGTAAAAAAAGCGCTAGATAGCTTATATTATGGTGATGCCAAAAAATCCGCCTCATATTATGAAGTGGATATGGCAAACTTTGAAGAAGAGCTGGCCAACACGCAGTCAGCGTTTCAACAAACGGTCGATGGCGTCACTATTACTGACACCAAGTACAACGATGATAAAACGCGTGCCACCATCACAGGCGAACTGATGCTAAAAGGCCAAAGTGAACCTGCGCCGCTGACTTATGAGCTGAAAAAGATAGATGGTCAGTGGAAAATTTTGGGCTAAGTTTTTCGCTTATTTGTTTGAAGTGCCATCCAACGTCACGGCTTTGCCAAGCATCACCACATCAGCGATAAATCCGTCCATATCACACACTTCTGGCATATAGCCCCACTGCTCAAAGCCAAGCTTACCAAACAGTCCTAAGCTTGGCTGATTGTGCGCAAAGATTAGTGCGACGACATTATGAATACCAAGACTTGGTGCTTGCGTCAGCATCCAGCGTGTCAGCAAACTACCCAAACCCTTTGCTTGATAGTCTTGATGCAGATAGATACTCATCTCTGTGCTGATATGATAAGCCATACGCGCATATAAGTCGCTAAAGCTGCCCCACGCCACGATTGGTGCTGTTTTTTGATTGGTTTGCACCGCTTGCACTGTTTGAGCTTTATCCTCGCTCGCTTGCTCCATCGATTGCGCCCTAGCTCTAACGACATAAATAGGCCGCGTCGGACTGTTTATGTGCTCGGTAAACCACGCGGCACGCTCTTCACAGGTCACGAGTGTCAGCTGCGCTGTGGCTTGTTTGCCAGCGATACTTTGATTGTAAATCGCCACAACCTCGGGCAAGTCCTCTGCTCTAGCATGCTGTACCGACCATACATCATTGAGACGGTAAGACGGGGCCAAAGCAGGTAAAGAAGTAGCAGTCATAGAATGTCCATAGCTAAAAAGCAACACGGGGTATTTGGATGAAATAATACTCACCATCTAGGCCATTATCAACAGACAGCAAAGCTGCGATAGCGCAGATCAGCAAACGCGTTTTTTGCGATGCAGCCATCGCTGACACAAATCGTTTGATACTGGTTCGTTTGATACAGGTATTATCCATAGACCATAAGATGTTAGTATGGCTATTTTACTTTATAATGGCTGGTTTTAGACACCTCAATGTTTTATCTGGGCGTGTTTTTTCCTTCTTTATTTGGTCTTATTTATCATAGCTGACATTTATGAACACCTATTTTCTTGAGCAACTGATTGCCACACCAAGCGCCCTGCCTGCCCATACTCACCCAGTAGCGCTAGCGCCTTGTGTGCTCACTATCGGTAACTTTGATGGTGTGCATTTAGGCCATCAAGCGATGCTTGCCCAAGTACGCGATATTGCCGATGCGCGGGGGCTTGACGCTGCTGTCATGATATTTGAGCCGCAGCCACGTGAGTTTTTTGCGCCAGAAAGCGCCCCTGCTCGCCTCACCAACTTGGCAGAAAAGCAGGCACTACTTGCAGAGTACGGCGTAGAGACACTCATTGTCGCAGGATTTGACAATGAGTTTCGCTCGCTATCGGCGCAGGCATTCGCGGATTTACTGGCACTGCGCCTAAACGTCAAAGCCTTGGTGCTAGGAGATGACTTTAAGTTTGGTCATGACCGGACGGGCGACAGTGCGTTTTTGCGCAGCTATGGCTTAGACGTGACCAGTCTGCATACCGTCGTCGATGATGGCGGCAAAGCGGCACGTATCAGCTCAACCCGTGTGCGTGATTTGTTATTGGCAGGAGATATTGCGTCGGCCAACGCCTTGCTTGGCCGTGATTATACAATGACAGGCGAGGTCATCGGTGGGGATAAAATCGGCCGTACTCTGGACTTTCCCACCGCCAATATCGAGCTTAAGCGCTTAAAGCCTGCGCTGCATGGTATCTTTGCCGTCGATGTGGTCAGCTTGGATGACAAAGGCGAGATAGTCGCAGATGGTTTAACAAAACTGGCTAATGATGACAATATGGGCATAACAGGTTTGCGTCCGCACAGTTTGTTTGGCACGGCCAGCATCGGCATCCGCCCCTCTGTCGACAAAGCCCACGACTGGCGCTTAGAAGTACATTTCCCCAACCTACAAGCTGACTTATATGGCCTGACGCTACAAGTGCGCTTTTTGCATTATTTGCATGGCGAGCGCCATTATGAGAGCTTAGACGCCCTAAAAACAGGTATCCATAATGATGTCAAAGAGCTTATTGCTTGGCGCGCGCAGCAGCCTGATTGAGCAGTATATTCAGATGTGATAGGTGTGAAGCTAAGATGTTTAGACATAAAACCCCCACAGTCGATATTTTACTATGGGGGTTTTATGCTTTTCTAATACTTCTATATTAGGTTTTTTATATCAGCTTTTAGGCATCTGGATGCATACGGACATTTAACTCATCAATCGTCTCTACCCAAGCGGCGTCTTTTTGCCATTCTTCTTGCAAAAACATACGCTGATTGTCCGTCCAGATATCAGAATCTACCAGTTTTTCATCTTTGGCCAATTTGTTTTTTTCGATAAACTGATTAATCGCCTCATCAGAGCTATCGAGTCCTAACTGGGCAAATAATTCATTCATATTATATTCAGGTTCACCTAGCATACTGTCTCTCCTTAAATGGTACAGGTTTAATTGTACTTATTATTGCAACGAACCCATTTATTGTAGCAAGCTTTTTTTTGTTCGCTGTTAATCCACGTTTATCTAACGTTATCAATTGTATTGATGAAGGCCTCAATAAATGTCAACGCACAAAAAAGCCCTCAGTTCACAATGAGGGCTTTTTTTATGGCTGTCTACCATACTTTTAGCAAAGTCATGGCTTATGGTAGTAGGTGTGCTACCGCATCACGCTCTTCGCTCAGCTCTTGCTCAGTGGCGGCCATTTTCTCTTTTGAGAATTCTGATGACACATCAACGCCGTCTACGATAGACCAGTCGCCGTTAGCGCATGTGCATGGGAATGAGTAGATAAGGCCTTCAGCGATACCATATTCCCCATTTGAGTAAACACCCATAGAGACCCAATCGTTCTCGTCAGTACCGAGTGCCCACGTGCGCATATGGGCGATAGCAGCGTTGGCAGCAGAAGCTGCAGACGAGGCGCCGCGAGCTTTAATGATGGCCGCGCCGCGCTGCTGTACTTCTGGGATGTACGTGTTTTCGTACCAATCCCGATCAACCAACTCTAGCGCTGGTTTGCCATTGACAGTCGCAGCCGTTAGGTCTGGATACTGGGTCGATGAGTGGTTGCCCCAGATGGTCATGTTTTTGATGTCATTGACAGTGCTGTCAGTTTTTTCGGCCAGCTGTGCCATCGCACGGTTATGATCTAGGCGAGTCATGGCGGTGAAGTTACGTGGATCTAGGTCTGGTGCGTTACGCTGAGCGATTAGCGCGTTGGTGTTGGCAGGGTTGCCGACGACCAATACTTTTACATCACGGCTAGCCACTTCGTTCAATGCTTTGCCTTGTGCTGAGAAAATCGCAGCGTTGGCTTCTAGTAAGTCCTTACGCTCCATACCTGGGCCACGTGGACGAGCACCGACGAGTAACGCGTAGTCAGCATCTTTGAATGCCACATTTGCATCATCAGTTTGAACGATACCTGCCAACAATGGGAATGCGCAGTCTTCTAGTTCCATGACCACACCCTTTAGGGCGTCAAGCGCTGGTGTGATTTCAAGCAATTGCAAAATAACTGGCTGATCTTTACCTAGCATCTCGCCAGATGCAATACGAAATAGCATCGCGTAGCTGATATTACCAGCGGCACCAGTGACGGCAACACGTAAAGGCTGTTTCATTGACATTGAATACTCCCTAATTGATGATTAGATCATTCATGATTGTAATAGATGATTATCTTTTTAGATATCGACTTGTTTGCTGCACAAAGGCAGCGCTAAACTAAACCGAGAGCTAGTGTAGCACTTCGTTTGGCAAATCGTCTAGAGACAATCAGAGGCTTGCCGCGGATTCTCACGGATTATATTGTTACATTTTATACAAAATAATCGATGGGGTCACAAAAGCACTGCGGCTACCAGCGTTTAAAAAAAACGGATAAAACAAGGTAGAAACAAGGTAAAAGACAGCGAGTAAAGGCTAAAACACGGCCATAAACAATCACCAAGGAGAGCATAGCAACACAGCCTGCAAAGAAAGCAGCGCTCATACCCGAATAGTACAGCGGCCAGTGTCCATGTTGGAGTACGGCAACAACTACTTACCGCCTGAGATGATAAACTTGCTACCGCAATTATTTACCACTTGATAGCACTTACCAAAATCACTACCATCATAGCAGACATGGATGTCGGTCAAAATCGACTGACGACGATTGCCAGCCTGACAGATCAGATCAATACCACTGGCGGACATACCGCTATTTAAGCGTGTCATTTGCCTGATAAATCGCGCCTTAGACACAGTATAACTGTTACCCGTATGCAGCTCGTTTGGGAGTTTTAGCGCACCCGCGTAGTTGGTGATTTGACGAAAGTAGCTGGCTGCACTCAGAGGACTACAAGCGCCGTAACGCTGCCATGCCTGACTACGAACCGTGGTATCAGGCATGATACGATTGACGACTTTTAGCTGTAGCGGTGTCAGACGCGGCTCACTGCCCACACCGCAGCGCTCACCATAGCCCATATCTAGCCCCGACACCGTCAAAGAGTAGCCTTCTAAGCATTGACGCATGCGCGCGCGTGTCGGCTGTATGCTGCATAGCGCAGGGGTCATCTCAATCATCAACACCCGCTGTCCTGTCTTGACGGTGCTAGCAGCGTGCGCGGGTAACAACATCACGCCTTGCAACATGATCAGCGCGCCTATACTAGATGACGCCATAATGGCTCGGCCAGATGGGCTAAACTTGGACGTCTTGGACGTCGATTTATAAGACAAGTGCATTTTCATCTGTGATGATGAGGGATGCCTCGCTTTTGATAATACAGACAGGGTAAAATATTTTTTGATCATAGGAGGCTGGAAACATCTAGCAATGACAAAACATGGGCTATCACTTAGGGCTGCACAAAGACGTCGATATCAGAAATCGCGAGGCTTACTAAGCATAACGGTAACAAAAATATGAGTGCTTACCAATTGATAAACACAAAACTTTGGCGCTAAACAACAGGCCAATAACCACAACACAATAAAGTCATGGTAGCAAACCGTTATTTTTTAATCTATAGCAGAAACGTAAACATCGGAGCAAGGCGGCAGCAGTAACACCGCCATATATACGGCTCCCTGGCCATGTTGTCGCTACATCTGTCCTAAAATAAGCCACCAAAGGCAAACCATCAAAGCCGAAGCATTGATGGCTATTAAAGGATAAACGTATTAAAACGCTGCTGGCACGGTGCCCATACGCTGCGAGATTGGCTGACTGCGGCCAAGCAAACTGCTATATACCGTCGCGTTTTCCATCACATGCTTGACATAATTACGAGTCTCAGGAAAAGCTATCGACTCCACATACTGGTCGGCCGCAAGTGAGCCATACACAGGCTGCCAGCGTTTGGCGTTGTTGGGTCCAGCATTATAGCCTGCGGTGGCCAGTACTGGCTGGTAGTTGAGCTTGCCTAAGATATCACCCATATACCATGTGCCATAGCGGATATTGGTGTCGCCGCTGTTGGCACGGCTGGCGCTATAGCTCTCGCCCAAATGACGAGCGATATACTTTGCTGTACCTGGCATGATTTGCATCAAGCCACTTGCACCAACGTTTGAGCGTGCCGATGTCACAAAACGGCTCTCTTGACGCATGATGCCATAAGCCCACGCAGGATCGATGCCCGCCGACTGGCTATAGCGTACCACTGCGCTCTGGTGCGGCATAGGATGCGATAGCGCCAGACTGTTTACGCTATCGGTGTTATCAATCGCATAAATCGCCCGATCCAGCCAGCCCATGTCATAGGCTTGCTGAGCGGCAGCAATGATGAGACTGTCATCACGATTGTCTCGAGCCTGTTTGACAGCCCAGTTCCACTCGCGGTTGGCGTAGCCGCGACTCGCGTCAGAATTGTATAGTGCAAATGCACGGGCAAAGTGTGGGTTTTGCATGACGCGGGCGCGATCTGCGGCGCTGACAGTTGGCAAGTTATTGCCGCCCAAACGGCTGGCATCAAAACGCTGACCGACTTTATCTTTTGCTAGCAGGCCATAGTAATCATTACTCTTGGCGATATTTTGATACATTCTTTTTGCTAGGCCGCGTTTACCTGCATCACTTGATTGCTCATAAGCGCGTGCCAGCCAATATTGCCACTGATTGCTTTTTTGGGTTTCGCCATCCATCTTTGAGATGGCTTCGACCACATCATCCCAGCGGCTAAAGCGAATCGCGGCCATGGCATAGTCTTCGGCTTCTTCAAAGTTAAAGTCATCATCTAAGCTATTGCGAAACCAGTCCACCGCCTCAGCATTAAACCCATCATCGGTATTATGATTCATACGCTGTACTCCAAGGATACGATAGGCGTAGCGGCGGGTTTCGTCATTGAGCAAGCGTGTCGCGCGCTGATTGTCTTGTTTGATATCAAAGTCCAACTGTAGCGCTGCTTCACGATAAGACTTATCGGCGACCCGGCCCAATGCATATAAGTACAAGTATTGGTTGGTTTGGCTGGCAGGCTCACGACCAAAACGCGTAAAAAACGCTGATGGGTTGAGCTGAATCTCACTTAACGCCGCATAAGCAATGGGCGTCCCTAAACGCGATGACAAAGCCATGATATCGCCCGTCTTGCCTTTACGTAGCATACGCTTAAGGCGCGCGGCGCGATCTTGGTTGCTAATCAAGGCGTTATTGTTCATCTCCATCGCCAGCTGATCACACAGTGCTGGCTGCTTTTTGGTGGTCAGCCATACATCAGACTTGGCCGCCATGGCACGCATGGTATCGCCGCCATTATTAAAGCCAAGCGCCACCGCACAGCTCTCAGAGCTATCGGCATTGGTTATCAGATTGGCCACTTGCCGTACAGCGGCATAGTCATTGGCTGCCGCTTTGGTCTCAGCAAAGTCCGCCACCAGCTTTTCGGCCATGACCGTATTAGGATACTGACGGACAAACTGTGCCACCGCCGCCGAGCTTTGTGAGCCCAAATCCAGATTCATGCGCCAATAGGTCGGGTACATCGCAAACAACCCACCACTCATCAACTGTTCGTAATTATACAGTGCGCTGACATCTCCCCGATCGGCTGCTATCGCCGCCGCCATAAACGAGTCAATGCTGTTGTCTTGTTGATAACTGGGTTTTTGCTCAAAGCGGTCATCCTCGCCCCACGTCAGCTCCGCACAAGCAACTTGTGATAGGCCAAGCGCACCAAGGGCTGTCGCCATGAAGACGCCAAACCGCAGCGTACTGGTGGTTAACCGCGATGGACGGTGTTCTCGATGAACAGAGGCTCTATCCTTGATGCTATGAGCGGCGCGCAACTTTGTCATACTGACTCTCTTTATTATGTCTTTATCAATAGGTAAACAGCGGTTTATCACGTACCGCTAAGCGTATGCCACTTATCATACTATACCCGTTGCACTTTCAACCATCACCTTTACCTTTTGTTAATAAATACGACAGTACGGTGTAACATAAAAGTGATAGTAAGCGGCGTTATTTTGCAAAGTGGTGATTAATCGCAGTAAATAATTGATACTGTTAGAAATAACCCACCCTATCGCCGCTTAATGACCCTTGCTAATTTTTCACATTGGCACAGGGTTGTGATAAAATACGCCACCTGTTAATCGGCTACCCTGCTATATTTTAGTCAATCATGGACTTATCCTTATGAGTGTTACTGTATTTAATCCCCGCCTCGATGACGCTAGTGTTACCCCAACAACGGCGAGCGCGCCTACCGTTGCGGCACTCAAAGACTCAAGTTCTGCCAGCATGTCTGCCGATCAAGCCCCGACCAAAAAAGTCTTTGTCACCACGCAAGGCTGTCAGATGAACGTTTATGATTCTGGCAAGATGCTCGATGTGCTCGGTGATTCACACGGCATGGAGGTCACGCACAACATCGATGAAGCAGATGTCCTGCTGATGAACACCTGCTCTATCCGCGAAAAAGCGCAAGAGAAAGTCTTTTCAGAGCTGGGCCGCTGGCGCAAACTAAAAGAAAAACGTCCTGACCTTGTCATCGGTGTCGGCGGGCTGTGGCCTCACAAGAAGGCGATAATATTCAAAAGCGCGCGCCCTATGTCGACATGGTGTTTGGTCCGCAAACCTTGCACCGTCTGCCAGAGCTGTATGATCAATCAAATGAGCAGCGTAATATCGCACCCAAAAACCGTATTGGCACCATTGATGTGTCATTTCCGAGTATCGAGAAGTTTGACTTTTTGCCGGAGCCGCGTGTCGAGGGCTACAAAGCATTTGTCTCTATCATGGAAGGCTGCTCGAAGTACTGCTCGTTTTGTGTGGTGCCTTATACTCGCGGTGAAGAGCTCTCGCGCCCGCTCGATGACATCTTGGCCGAGATTGACAGTCTTGCCGAGCAAGGCATTCGTGAGATAAACCTACTTGGTCAAAACGTCAATGGCTATCGCGGTGAGAAAGACGACGGCAGTATTTGCCGTTTTGCAGAATTGCTGCACTATGTCTCGCACGTCGATGGTGTCGAGCGTATTCGCTATACCACCAGCCACCCGCTGGAGTTTACTGACGATATCATCGATGCTTATGCCAAGCTGCCAGAGTTGGTGTCGCACCTACACCTGCCGGTGCAAAGCGGCTCAAATAGTATCCTTGCGGCGATGAAACGCAACCATACTATCGATGTCTATATCAATCAGATCAATAAGTTAAAAGCCATTCGCCCCGACATTCACTTATCGAGCGACTTTATCATCGGGTTCCCTGGTGAGACCGATGAAGATTTTCAAGATACATTGAACTTAGCAAAAGAATTAAACTTCGATCACTCGTACAGCTTTATTTATTCCAAGCGTCCAGGCACGCCCGCCGCTGAGCTGCCTGATGATGTTAGCTTCACTACCAAAAAAGAGCGCTTGGCAGAGTTTCAAAAGGTGATTATCGACTCAACCCTACAAAAGACCCGTGAGATGGTCGGTACCACCACTCGCGTCTTGGTTGAACAAGTAGCGGATCGACATCCTGATTGCTTGATTGGTACCGCGGACAATACCCGCACCGTGATGTTCCCGTTTGAGGAAGCGCAAAAGGATGAGCTGCTTGGTAAACTCGTTAGCGTACGCGTGACCGACTTCGTCAGCCCGCACATGGTCAAGGGTGAGCTGGTCGAGGTATTGGCGTAATGTTGCCTGCGTAGATATCAGCCTTTTGCTTCTTAAACGCTCATGAAAAAGCCGCCTTTTTTTAGCAGTGACTAGAGCGTGTCGAACATTCAACCTTGGCAAGATTAAACCATAAATCCATTTAATACCTCAACCAACAAAGCCGCGGCAATCAACATAAATATCACCCCGCAGCCACGGTTGAGCCATGCTAAGCGACTGCCAACATCTAGCCAGCTGGCCAGCTTTTTGCCACCAAGCGTATAGACCATCTGCCAAATCGTCTCACTCAAAAACAGCCCGCAAGTCAGCATAAGATACTGCGGCCATAATGGCGCACTAAAATTGATAAACTTGGGGAAAAAGGCGGCAAAAAACAAAATGGCTTTGGGGTTGGACAACGATACCCATATCCCAGTGCGAAATAACGTCATATTGCTCGGCGAGGCCTTTACCGCGGCGCTAGAGAGCGAACGCGGCCGAGGGGTGTCGTGCGCGGCCAAGGACGGCAAGCTCTCTGGATAATCGGCCGCCACCTCTTCACTCATCTCGCGCGCATCATTCATCAAGCTGCCTGCACTTGCATCACGCCAAGAGCTGATACCCAAATAGATCAAATAAGCAGCACCGACAGTCTTAATCAGAGTCAGCAGCCACGGCGACTGACGACTAATCACATCAAGCCCCAGTAGCGTCGATAGCAACAACAAAAACAGCCCAAGGCTCAGACCCGCCAGCGTCCATAGCGTGCGCTTTACCCCATAGTTCATCCCATACTGAAACGCCAGCAGCATATTAGGACCAGGGGTCGCCGAGATAAAAAACGTACTTGCAAAAAACATCGCAAACAGATGCCAAGACATCAGCCAACCCCTACTTTTTTATAAAAATAACTGAATATACCTAAAACGAAGACACGTAAGCACCACCATAAGGACGGTGTATTTTATGCCTACTTATATCGAAAACAAGCGATTTTATGCGTCAGACTCGCTATAGGCGAATCCAAATACATCAGATACGTGGCTATAAGGCGCTCCAATGAAACGTTGTGTCGTTTTGTTTTTATATCAAATTGACTGTATTAAACTCACGACTGCGATGTGGCGCTTGCTAATAGTTTTTGCAAAAACGCATCACAGCGCGCCATCTCACTGAGCGCGACAAACTCATCAGCCTTATGCGCCTGCTCGATACTACCAGGACCGCAGATAATCGTCGGAATACCACTATTGGTGAACTGTCCGCCCTCTGTGGCATAAGCCACTTTGTGACGGGTGTCATCATCGGTGAGCGCCGCTATCAGCGCTTGTAGCTCGGCACTGTCGTTGTCAGTCATCGCAGGTACGGCCTCCATCTGTAGCAGCTCAATGCCGGTATCAGCAGCACGCGCTTGCATCTGCGCGCTCAGCTCTGCGACCTTGGCTTTGATCGGTACCAAGATATCGTCTTGTGTCATGTGCGGCAGGTTACGATAATCAAAGGTAAACTCACACAGATTGGGCACGATATTGGTCGCAGTGCCGCCTTGTATGGTGCCGACAGACAACGTCGAGTACGGCACATCAAACCACTCATCATTGTCATCACGGCCGCTGATCTCGTCTGCCAGCTCATCGACATAACCAATCAAACGGCTGGCATAGCTGATGGCGTTGACACCTTGCGCGGTCAATGACGAATGCGCCGACTGACCATGTACACGGCAACGATAAACCGCGATGCCTTTGTGCGCGACAACCATCGTCATATTGGTCGGCTCGCCGACGATACAATAATCAGGCGTGATACCGCGCGCCTTGAGATCCGCCAGCAGCAATGGCGCACCCAAGCAGCCAACCTCTTCATCAAACGACAATGCCAAATGCAACGGCCGGCGCAATTGACCGGCGTTAGACAGCTTTACTGCTTGCGGTAATAGTGTCAGCGCGCAAGCAATAAAGCCTTTCATGTCGCAGGCACCGCGGCCATAGAGCCTATCGCCGCGAATGGTCGCAGTAAACGGCGCTGTCGCCCAGTCCTGCCCTTCCACTGGCACCACATCGGTATGACCGGACAGCACCAGACCGTGGTTCACCTCATCAGCGTTTGCCCCAGCAGGTACTGTGACAAACAAATTGGCCTTATCTTTGGCGTCATTAAAGGTCAGATCTACAGTCAAACCCAACTGCTCACAGTACCCTTGCACATCCTCAATCAACGCTAGATTTGAGTGGCGACTGACGGTATCAAAACCGATCAAACGCCTAAGCCAGTCGATACTATCCGTAGGATAGCCAATGGTGTACGAGTCGTCTTTGCGCTGATCATCACTATGTAAAGTCATAAAACATCCTTATTATGAGGTACCTGTTACGATATAGGCGTCGTCCCCCTGTGAGGTTTAAGAGGGATTATTTTGGTTCATCGCGTCCATCACAGGCGGCATCGGTTTTGGCAACTTACCTTCTGCTTGTAGCTCTTTGGTGGTTTTTGCATCGATGGCCAATCCAGCGATTAGCGCGATGTCTTTTACTGGTTTGCGCTTGCGAGTTGCAAAGCTCACGGGCACCATCCGCGCAAACTCGTAAATATATAGATAAGACTCTTCGCTGCCCTCAAAGTCCTCATCTTCTGCCAGACGAATCGCCCCAATCTTGGCCAAATCCGACAGCATCTCGTTTTCCTCGCTACTGATCTGACAGTCAGTGATACCAAAGCCTGTCATAAAACCATTGGCCCACTGTTTCAACGCCATCACACGCTCGTATAGATCGTGTTCGTCATCCGGCAGCAGCGGCATATACGCATAGGCATCGTCTTTGTCCTTGAGCTGAAACACCGTGTCTTCAGCTTCTTCTGCGAGCAAAGTCAGCGCCGCTTCAGGCAGTGGCGCAAAGCTCAGCTCTTCAAACACCTTTGCCCATACTTGCTCGTCAGGCGCGTTACACGCCGTCATCAGCCCCGTCATCAGACCATGCACCTCACTGATCGATACGTCATTCCAGTCGTCAAATGCGGTCAGCCACGTATTCCAGCCTGAGATATTGTCATTCATAATAATTGTCCTAGTAAATGGTTGTGACTTATAAAATCAGAAAAATCGCTTATAAAACAAAAAATCAGCTCGATACCACTCATCGCGCTGAGCCAAAAAATACATAGATAAGATTTAGGTATATGTAATTACTTTGTTGATATAGATATTATGCGGTCACCTATGGCATTATTAAATACACAAAACAAAATTCATTCACGCTTACTTGTTAAGGATAAAAACTGACTATGTATGATCAACTTAGAATATTAGAAAAAATGATACTCGACATCAAAAAACAGTATCAGCTTGTCAGTGCTGAACTTAGCAGCCTAAAAAAGCAATCAACCACAGATCCAAAGCAAATCACCGACTTACAAAACAAGCTAAATACCAGCCATAGCGAGCGTGACGGTGCCAAAAAACAACTGAACGATCTGGATAAACGTTATCAAAGCTTGGCCGAAGCCCATCATATGATCGGTGAAGAGCAAGACAAGCTACAAAAGCAGATCAGCCAATTACAACAACAAAACCGTGAATTGCAGCAGCATAATAATGAACTAAAGCAGCAGTATAGCGATATCAAACAACAAAATAGCGAATTACAGAAAAAAAACCAGTTGGCAGCAGAGCGTACTCAAGTTGTCCTCAAACGCCTCACGCGTATCGACCAAGCCGAAGGTTAGAGTCTTGGTGATCGCTGTAATAGCTGATACCCCCATTTACTGACCCATATATTGTAGGATTTATCATGACTGATGACCATACCAATGCCGCAAACAACTCGCCTAAGCAAGCAGAGCCAAGCGTATCCAAAGCCCCTATCAGCCCAACCACGGCAGGCGCTACCAGCAAGCCTATGACACCCGAGTCACAAGTCAAAAAAGTCGATATTGTCATCGCGGGCGTGACCTACCCCATTTACTGTCCGATCCATGAGCAAGAAGAGCTACTATCTGCCGTCTCTTATATCAATAACTACGCGCTGGATCTTAGACGTGAGGCACCCAGCCTGAGCCAAGAAAACCTGCTGGTGCTGTGCTGCCTTAACTTGTATGAAAAAATCCATGCCAATCAAAGAAGCGAAGAGGATCGCCTGCAGCAAGACAAACAGTCTGAGGCGCTACTCAATAAGATCATGAAAGACGCCCAATCTATTTTGTAGGCCAGCGCGTCTTTTGGCCTGTTTGATAGATAGGTTAAAAAGAGAGTTTATGAGTAAACAAAAAAG
>NZ_JAPEHS010000062.1:0-14885 GCF_028823565.1 Psychrobacter sp. A3 | reverse complement strand
GCCAAGCTGAAAGTGTTGTCGACACGCCTGTGACTGTCTCTGATGTAGCAGAAGCGCAGGAAGTGGTAGAAAACGCACCTGAGCAGTTGGGCGATGACCCACAAGCTGCTGCAGATACCACTGATGGCGACGCTGCGACTGACGCTGCGGCCTCAGAAGATGGTCAAGCAGATGACGCAGTAGAAACTGCCGCTGCCGCACCTGCCGCCGAAGAAGAGATTCCACAAGATACGCCGCAAGTGCAAAAGCTGATCGCGCTATATCCAAACTTGATTGCTCGTATTCAGCCAGTTGCCAAAGTCTGCTTCGAAGACGACGAAGTGTGTGACGTGACCCCGCGCGCCGCTGGCCCAGCCGCTGGCGATGGTCCTCGCGACGGCAAAGCTGTGTATAATGCGGTATGTCAGACATGTCACGGTGCAGGCCTACTTGGCTCACCTATGTTGGGCGATGCTGGCGCATGGGGTCCACGTATCTCAAAAGGTAAAGACACCCTATATACCCATGCCATCAATGGCTTTAACGCCATGCCTGCCAAAGGCGGTGCGGATATCCCTGATGAAGAAGTCCAAAACGCTGTCGATTATATGGTTGATGAAGCAAGCTAAACAGTTGCTTTTATCGGCTTGGGGTGTCTGATGTAGATTAAATAGGCATCCGTAACCTGTCACGGTCTATTGACTTGTCGTGAGCGACTTGCCGCAAACTATATTTATCTGTAAGCTATACGTATAAAGCCTATAATTCGCCTATTTCATTTTATGAGGTAGGCGTTTTTTTTATGATGAGTATTATCAAACGGATGGTTCTGGTATAGCACCGTTGAAATCCGACCCTAGTAGCCTCATTTTATGAGATTACATCGTCTCATTTAGCTGTTTTTCTCTTCTCAAACGCTTTTACATCGATAATCAATAAAGAGGTATTCATGTCTGAGGTACCAGCACTTGCTATCCAGAATTTATCCAAAACCTATGGTAATGGGTTTTCGGCACTCAAAGATGTCAGTTTAACCGTCCCGCAGGGTGGTTTTTTTGCGCTGCTGGGGCCAAACGGTGCTGGTAAGTCAACGATGATTGGCATTATTAGCTCACTTTTTAAACCCACCACTGGCAGTGTCGAAATCTTTGGCACCGATTTGCTCGCAAACCCAGCGCTGGCCAAGCAGTATCTTGGCGTGGTGCCGCAAGAGTTTAATTTTAATCAATTTGAAAAAGTCCAAGATATCTTGATTACGCAAGCAGGGTATTTTGGTATCCCGGCCAAAGAAGCTCGTCCAAGAGCCAAGCGCTTGTTGACCGCGCTTGGGCTGTGGGATAAGCGCAACAGTAAATCACGCGAGCTATCTGGCGGGATGAAACGTCGTCTGATGATTGCTCGTGCTTTGATTCACAAACCAAAACTATTGATTTTGGATGAGCCGACGGCTGGGGTCGATATCGAGCTGCGCCGATCTATGTGGGATTTTATGCAGCAGATCAATATCGAAGAAAAAACCACCATTATCTTGACCACTCACTATCTTGAAGAAGCAGAGCAGCTGTGTAAACGCATTGCGATTTTGGATCATGGTGAGATACGCATCAATACCGAAATGAAAGATTTGCTCGCTCAACTATCGGTAGAGACATTTGTTTTTGATCTTGAAACCCCGTTGACCCAGCCGCTAGAGCTGGATGGGGTGACAGGGTTGTCGCAGCCAGATGAGCAGACCCTAGAGGTAACCTTAACAGAAGGCGAGTCGTTAAATGGTGTGTTTAATCAATTATCTGCTCAAGGCATTACGGTGGCCAGTATGCGCAACAAAGCCAACCGCTTAGAAGAGCTATTTATGCGCTTGGTAGAAAAAAACATTCAAAGTGCAGACAGTATGAAGGAGGCGGGATTATGAGTCAAAAGGCCGTTGATCAAGATCAGAGCATCGACTATCACAAAACCATGTCGTGGAATAAAAGATGGATCTCTTTTCGTACCATCTGGCTAAAAGAGGTGCGCCGAATCCTACGTATCTGGCCGCAGACCCTACTGCCACCTGTCATTACCATGAGCCTGTATTTTGTCATCTTTGGTAAGATGATCGGCTCACGTGTCGGTGAGATGGGTGGGGTGCCGTATATGCAGTTTATCGTGCCTGGTCTAATCATGATGGCGATTATCACCAACAGTTACTCCAACGTTGTCTCAAGCTTTTTTAGCGCCAAGTTTACCGCCAGTATTGAGGAGCTTTTGGTCTCACCGGTCTCCAAGCACGCGATTTTGATGGGGTATATCAGCGGTGGTATCTTCCGCGGGCTGGCGATCGGTTTGATTGTCTCGATTGTGGCGTTGTTTTTTACCGATTTGGGTATCGAGCACTTGTTTGTCACGGTGTTTACTGTCCTTGGCACCTCGACTTTGTTTTCATTGGGCGGCTTTATCAACGCGGTATTCGCTCGCTCGTTTGATGACATCTCTATCATTCCAAGCTTTGTATTGACGCCGCTTACTTATCTTGGCGGGGTGTTTTATTCGATGGAGAATCTGTCACCGTTTTGGCAAAACATCTCGTTATTGAACCCGATTGTCTATATGGTGAATTCGTTCCGTTATGGCATCTTAGGGTATTCTGATGTCAACGTTTGGTACTCGATGGCGGCGATTTATCGTTTGTTGAATAATGGCTCACGCGTGCGCTTGTGATGGTCAGCGTGTGAAGCGATAGCGATGCCCAAAGCGCTGTCGGTTGAGCAGTTAGGGTTTAACGATTAAATAGTAGGAAAGTAAATGAGCATACATGGCATCTTAGGTGAGCAAACCACCGATTATCCGACGCAGTATAGTCCAGAGACGCTATATCCGATTGCGCGCAGTCTGGGTCGTGACGTGATTGGTTGGCAAGACGATAAATTAGCGGTGGGGATGGACTGGTGGCAAGCCTTTGAGATGTCTTGGTTAAATAAGCAAGGCGTCTCGCAAGTTGCCATTGCGCGCTTTGCTATTCCTGCCAGCTCGCCATTTATTGTCGAGTCAAAATCGTTGAAGCTTTACTTAAACAGCCTAAATTTTACCGAGTTTGCCAGCTGGGACGAGGTGCAAGCGCTGATAACCAAAGACTTATCAGCCTGCGTGCAAGCTCAGGTAACCGTTGAGTTGTTTCGCTTAGATGATGAGACATCAGGGCTACACATTGCTCAGCCTGATGGCGTCTGTATTGATGATGCCTTGGTAAATAGTAGCGAGAAGGTAACACTGTGTGCGCATCCCGATGCGTCATTGCTGCGTGATGAAGCAGAGGCGCGTGGTGAGAGTGTGATAAGTGATGGCACTCAGCCTTATCGTTTTTATTCTAATTTGCTGCGTAGTAACTGTCCGGTGACCAACCAGCCAGATTGGGGTACATTAGCTGTGTCAATCACAACGGAGCAGCCCATTCATACGGCCAATATGCTACGCTACCTCTTAAGCTTCCGTCAGCATAATGGTTTTCATGAGCAGTGCGTCGAGCAAATATTTGCTGACTTGAGCCAACACTATCAGCCACGCGCATTGATGGTTCGCGCGTGGTACACCCGCCGCGGCGGTATCGATATCAATCCTTGCCGCGTCAGTGATATGAGCTTGTTGCCGACGCCGAGTCGTTTGATTCGTCAATAGAGCCATCGTTTAGAATAGCTTGGCTGATACAAAAAAGCGCCTATCTTATTGAATAAGACAGGCGCTTTTTGTCGCATAGGTTTGTACTAATAAAACTATTTGCTACTTACTTTTGCCATGACTTCTTCGCGGCTGAGCATTTGTTTTTCCGATTCACGGCGATTGACGTACTCAAATTTACCTTCGGCCAAATTACGGTCAGAAACCACGATGCGATGCGGGATACCAATCAGCTCAAGATCGGCGAACTTGACCCCTGGACGCTCGTTACGGTCGTCTAGCAATACGTTGACGCCTTGAGCTTTTAGCTCTTCGTATAACGCGGTGGCCGTTTGCATGACGGTTTCTTCTTTAGACTTCATCGGAATAATAGCAACTTCAAAAGGCGCAATCGAGTCCTCAACGGTCGGCGTTTGTGGCCACATGATGCCGTTTTCGTCGTTATTTTGCTCGATGGCTGCTGCGATGATACGGCTGACGCCGATACCATAACAGCCCATCATCATGGTCACAGGCTTGCCATCCTCACCAGAGACGGTTGCGTTCATCGCTTGCGAGTATTTATCGCCCAACTGGAAGATATGACCGACTTCGATGCCGCGTTTGATTTTGAGCGTGCCTTTACCATCAGGAGAAGGGTCGCCTTCTTGCACATTACGCACATCAACGATACGCGTAATGCTGGCGTCACGTGCCCAGTTCATGCCGATGGTATGTTTATTCACTTTATTCGCGCCTGCCACAAAGTCTGACAAGGTCGCCGCTGAGCGATCGACAAATACCGGCATATCCAAATCCACACCGATATAGCCTTTATGCAGGCCAGCGGCTTTTAGCTCATCATCAGAGGCCAGGGTCAATGGCACGTTGGCTTCTTCGATTTTCTCAGCTTTGATGGCATTAAGCTGATGGTCACCGCGTAGTACCACCGCAATCAGCTGCGGTGTGCCATCTTCTTTATGACCATGGACGATCAAGGTTTTGACGGTATTGGCAAGCGGAATATCTAAGTGTTCCGCCACCATCTTACAAGTGGTCATGCCTTCGGTGAGCACGTCTTCGCGCTCTTGCTTTGGCGGTTGGCGTTCAGCCATATTAAATGAGATAGATTCGGCAAGCTCGACGTTGGCCGCATAGTCTGAGGAGTCAGAAAAAGCGATATCATCTTCACCGCTGTCAGCCAACACATGAAACTCATGCGAGGCAAAGCCGCCGATAGAGCCGGTATCCGCTTGTACCGCACGGAAGTCTAAGCCTAAGCGGGTGAAGATACGCGTATAAGCCTCATACATATCATGATAAGTCTTTGCGAGCGAAACTTGATCGACATGGAACGAGTAGGCGTGTTGAACTCACGCGCGCGCATCACGCCAAAGCGGGGACGAATCTCGTCGCGGAATTTCCCTTGGATCTGAAAAAAGGTAATCGGTAGCTGCTTATAGCTGCGAAGCTCGCCTTGGGCCAGATTGGTGATGACCTCTTCGTGCGTCGGGCCTAGCACAAAATCCCGATCGTGACGGTCTTTAAAGCGCAATAGCTCAGGACCATAGTCATCAAAACGCCCGGTGGTCTGCCACAGCTCAGCGGGCTGCGTCATCGGCATCAGGACCTCTTGAGCGCCTATGTTTTGCATCTCTTCACGAACAATACGTTCGACCTTTTGCAAGACGCGTAGCCCCATGGGCAACCAGATATAAAGCCCCGAGGCGATTTTGCGAATAAGACCGGCGCGCACCATCAACTGGCTTGAGACGATGTCGGCGTCGCTTGGGGTTTCTTTTAGAGTGGCAAATAAAAATTGACTGGCTTTCATAAATAAAGCGTAACCTTATCAACGATAAAAAAATAAGAAATAGTGGGGTGTTGAGCATAGGGCTATCGTTTCATGGACGCCGTAAGCTTACCTTTATCACTTAGCAATGAACTAGGGGCTTCCTAGTAGATAATGTGTCGCAACTGGTCTCTAACCACTAATCGCGGGCAACTACGCTTTTGCGGCCAAGACACTGGTAAACAAGACACTGGTAAAGCAGTATCGTCACAAAACCGCTCTCACAATAAAAGGGCAGATTTGGATTGACGTATCGATAGAGTAGACGGCGACATATCGGAATTGAACAAGTCACCAAAACTGTGATGAAAACCTATCCTGCAAAAAACTTGACCAATAAATCTGTGCCGACATTTTATCAATACAATCTGCCTATGTTAGGTAAAGTTCGCCCAAGACGCAATGACTTTTTGTTTTTTCAGCCGTAACTTCGGTCAAAGAATGGCAGATGATTATTGAGACTCGATTATTTACCAGTGTTAAGCTGATTTATGGCAAATGGCGCGCGTATTTTTACTCATAATCTGGTCGCAGGTTATGTTGCGTCTTGGTAGCTATTACTTGAAGTAATAGGTGATTAGTAGCATTTATAGATTTATAGTTAATAGCATTTATAGACAGACAGGCGGATGAGATAGGCAAGTGGTATCGCGCAGCGAGATAAAAGTACGATTTGATAATAGCGAGGCAATAAACAACGCTGTTAAGTCGCTGTCGCCAAGAGACTCATCTGATCTATATAACTGATAATACTGAAGGTGATGTCAATGAATCATCCTGATAATAAAGCGCCTGCGGATAACGCGCGCGACAACAAATATCCAGCGCCAAATCCATCAACAAAAAAGCCCATTGCCTTTATGTCGTGGCTGATATTGCTGATTGGTTTGGCCGCGCTGGCATTTGCTATCTATAGTATGACGCCGGCAAGTGAAGAAGCGCCTATCGAAACCATCAGCCGTGAGGGCGTGGTGACGCAAATTCAGCAGTTAAACCGCCTACAGACAGTCGCCTTTAGTGTCGATACGGTGATTACCAGCGAGCGGCAAGGCAGCTGGATGAAGCTGTGGCAAGATGAACAAAAGGGGCTGTTTATCGCGCGCGGGCGCGTCGATGCAGGGATCGATCTGAGTGCGCTGACGCCTGAGATGGTGCAAGTCATCCAGCCCGATCCAGCGACTGACAGTGAAGCGCTGCGCAAAGCTGCCCAAAATGACACGCAGGCCACAACTGTCAATACCGCTGCTATGATGCCGCAAATCAATATCACCTTACCGCCGTCAGAGATATTTTCAGTATATCTGGATGATATTGAGATTTATGACTGGCAGACGGGCGCGTTTGGGTTGATGCAGGTCGATCCAAAGATACTTGCGCAAGCACAGACCATGGCAAAAAAAGAAGTGCTAGAGCGTGCCTGCCGCGGTGATGTGATGAATATTGCCTTGCAAAACGCTCAGACGCAGCTGCAGCAATTATTTGCCATGACGGGTGCGGTGGTGACGGTGACCACCCAAGGCGCGGGCGCGTGTCAGTTGCCCTCGTAGCACGTCAGTCGACTGTATTACGATTTTTTAAACTCAGCAATGGCCAACTGACGAGCCGCTTTATGCTCGACCATCGGCACAGGGTAGTCGATATCAGCAAACTTGCCACCCTTTGCCAGCTCTTTACGCATCTTGTCTTCACTATGCAAGATGCTGGCAGGAATATCTTGTAATTCAGGTAGCCAAGTTTTGATAAACACGCCATCCTTGTCATGTGTTTTGCCTTGGCTAAAGGGATTCATAATCCGAAAGTAAGGCGCAGAGTCTGTACCGGTTGAGGCGCTCCACTGCCAGCCGCCGTTATTAGAGGCAAAGTCGCCATCGATGAGCTGCTGCATAAAATAGCGCTCGCCTAAGCGCCAATCAATCAGCAAGTCTTTGGTCAAAAACATCGCGGTGACCATACGCAGGCGATTGTGCATAAAGCCAGTTGCATTTAGGCTGCGCATCGCCGCATCAACGAGTGGCACACCTGTCTTGCCAGTACACCATGCCTCAAGGTCATCCTTGTCATACGACCAATCAATCTTCTTATCTGTCTCTTCTTTATAGGCCTTGTGGCGGATAAGAGCCGGCTTGTCCACTAGCACATGGCGATAAAAGTCGCGCCATGCCAGCTCACTTATCCAGCGATTGATGTCTTCATTGTCGCCATCATTGCCGTGTAGTTTTTCTTGCGCTAGGCTTGCCTGTAGATAGCATAATCTAGGACTGATGACGCCAATGGTCAGGTAGGCGGATAGCTGACTGGTGGCCTCGAGGCTAGGCGTATCACGGCTGATATCATAGTCGTCGATGTCATTGGCAATAAAGTCGTTTAGACGCTGACAGGCAGCTGTTTCGCCTGCAGGGTAGGCGGCGCGGGCTTTTGTTAATTGAGCATCCATATCGAGATGCTGCGATAAATCAGCTTTTTGTCGTGATTTTTGATAAGTGCTGACCACCTTGTTACTCAATGCTTCGATGTCTTGTAGTGTGGTGGCGCTGTCTTTTAATAATTTTAGCTTGGTTTTATTATTATTTATGGCGGTGGCTTCATGCATTTGTATGTTGCTGATATCCAAAGTATGCCGCCATTTTTTATAAAACGGGGTAAACACTTGATACATGCTATCGCCATCATTGGTGGTGATGCTTTGTGGTGGCAAGATACATTGGTCATGCCAGCGTACAAACTCGATATTGTCTTTTGCTAGCTGCTTTGCTAATTTTTCATCACGGTCGATCTCATTGCCTTCGTACTCATGATTGGCCATGATACAGCGGATATTATTGTCCTGACATAGTATGCTGAGCGCGTCGATACAGTCGGCAAAGCTGAGGCAACGTTGTACAGTCAACGTGATGTTTAGCTGCGCTTGTAGCGCCTTGGCAAGTATGGGCAAGGTGCGGGCGATATGATCCACCTGTACTAAGGAAGTATCGTGCGCATGCCACTGCTCTGGCGTCAAAAAAAACACCGCACTGACGCGCGCATGATCTGCCTGCGCGCGCTCGCAAAGTGCCGTCAGCGCTGTATTGTCATGCAGTCGTAAATCTCGGCGAAACCACATTAGATAATGCGGCATATTCATATCCGTATTATCATCGTTATCGCCATTAGCAGACGCAGTCTTAGACATGCAAGTATCCTTATACCAATCAATCGTAATCATAAACAAAACTATGAATAAAAGTATGCTAGGATAAGTTTTTTGATGCAATGGGTTTGGCAGATAAGTAACAAATCAGCATCATAGCGTCAGGTCGATATAAAAGGGATACAACGAGATTGGGAGCACCAGACTCTCAGTACAATATACGCTCAGTACTAGGGTAGATATTGAACCTATTAAATCTTTTAAGCCTTTCAAATTAAGGTCAGACAATGCAGGTGAAGTTTTGCGGGTTTACCCAGCTCAGTGATGTTCAGACCGCTGTGCAGTTGGGTGTGGATGCGGTTGGTTTGGTGTTTTACCCACCAAGCCCGCGTGCTGTCACGCCCAAACAGGCGCAGTCATTGAGTGCCGCTGTACCGGCGTTTGTCAGTGTCGTGGCACTGGTGGTCAATATGACTCACGATGAGCTGCTGGCGCTGGCAAACCATGTATCTTTTGACATCATTCAATTCCACGGCGACGAAACGCCTGAGCAGTGCCAGCAGCTGGCAAGCGCGGTCAATAAACGCTGGATCAAGGCGCTACGTATCGATGCCGAGCAAGACACGGCAGCTAGCGTGCGCGCGCGTATCGATAGCTTTGCCGCGATGGGTGCCAGTAGTATCTTGCTCGATGCTTATCATCCGCAAAAATACGGCGGTACGGGCGCGCGCTTTGATTGGAGTTTGATACCACAGGGCAGCACGTTACCGATTGTTTTAGCCGGCGGCCTCGCTGCTGATAATGTCGCAGGCACACTTGATTTACCTATCTATGGCGTCGATGTCAGCGGCGGTATCGAATCTGCTAAAGGCAAAAAAGACGCTGCCAAAATGCGCGCCTTTATGAAGGCAGTCAAACGTGACCGATGGCAAAACGAGACGGTCACTGACGGGCTTTAAGATAATTGCTATATTGGTGTCTATGTGATGTCTATATATTGTTATTTGCTCGTTATTCCGAATTTTTGCTTGTCGCCTAGTTATATGACGATATGGCGGCAACCTAGACGCTTTATCTCCTTCATCTTTATATTAAAAGCCCCCACTTATCGTAGGAATTATCATGAGTCATGCCTCAAACAAAGCGCTATCTGATGCTGCAAAATCTATCAATACCTTTACCAATCCAGCAGATGTGCAAGACTTTAATCAATACCCTGATGCACGCGGACACTTTGGTGTCCATGGCGGTCGTTTTGTTTCTGAAACGCTGATGGCGGCATTAGAAGAGCTTGAAACCTTATACACCAAAGTCAAAGCTGATCCGGCTTTTTGGGAAGAATATCACAATGATTTGGTCAATTATGTCGGTCGCCCAACCCCGCTTTATCATGCCAAACGCCTGAGTGATGAGATCGGCGGCGCGCAGATTTATTTTAAACGTGAAGACCTCAATCACACAGGCGCACACAAGGTCAATAATACCATCGGGCAGGCACTACTTGCCAAGATGTGCGGCAAAAAACGCATCATCGCCGAGACGGGCGCAGGACAGCATGGCGTGGCGACAGCGACAATTGCCGCGCGCCTAGGCTTAGAGTGCATCGTCTATATGGGCGCTGATGACGTCGAGCGTCAAAAGATGAACGTCTATCGTATGCGCCTGCTTGGTGCGACAGTGGTGCCAGTGACGTCTGGCTCGCGCACTCTCAAGGACGCCATGAACGAAGCGATGCGCGACTGGGTGACCAACGTTGACACTACTTATTACATCATCGGCACCGTTGCAGGGCCGCATCCTTATCCGCTACTGGTACGTGATTTCCAAGCGATTATCGGTAAAGAAGCCCGTATTCAACATTTAGAAAAAACGGGCAAATTGCCTGATGCGTTGGTTGCCTGTGTTGGTGGTGGCTCAAACGCGATTGGGCTGTTTTTTGATTTCTTAAACGATACTGACGTTAAAATGTATGGCGTCGAAGCAACGGGTGATGGTATAGAGACTGGCCGCCATTCAGCGCCATTGGCCGCTGGTCGCATCGGCGTGCTGCATGGCAACCGCACTTACCTGATGGCAGACGATGAAGGTCAAATCCAAGAGACGCACTCTATCTCAGCGGGTCTTGATTACCCTGGCGTCGGTCCGGAGCATAGCTTCTTAAAAGACATGAAACGCGTCGAATATGTCGGCTGCACTGATAAAGAGTCGTTGCACGCTTTTCATGAAGTCACGCGCAAAGAAGGCATCATACCTGCATTAGAGTCTGCGCATGCTGTCGCCTATGCATTGAAACTGGCGAAAACCATGACCCCTGAGCAGAGCATTGTCGTCAATATGTCGGGTCGCGGTGATAAAGACTTGCATTCAGTGATGAAGGCAGAAGGGATTGCGTTGTAGTGGTGAGCATTGTTTTTGCGACAAACCCACGTTGATGACATACATTGAGTGGCTCTTTGATTGAATGATAAAGCGCCACTGTAGCCAGTTTTTATTAATTTTAGAGACGATTATGACCCGAGTTAAAAGTATGACTAGAATTGAAAGCACCTTTGAAACTTTAAAATCACAAAACAAAAAAGCCCTGATTCCTTATGTGATGGCGGGCGATCCAAATCCTGCGACGACTGTAGGTCTATTGCATGACTTGGTCAAGCACGGCGCAGATATGATCGAAGTGGGTTTGCCGTTTTCTGACCCCATGGCCGATGGGCCAACTGTTGCCTTGGCAGGCGAGCGCGCGTTAGCAGCTGGTACTAGTACGCGTGATGCGCTAAATATGGTGGCAGAGTTTCGCAAGCAAGACACGCAAACGCCAATTATCCTGATGGGTTATCTAAACCCTGTCGAGATCATCGGTTATGATAATTTTGTCACCTTATGCGAGCAGGCAGGCGTCGTTTACTCAGCATTTAACTGAGCACGCGATGAATGAGATTTTCTTATTATCGCCCACCACTTTGCCTGAGCGCCGTGAGCAAGTGCTGACCCACTGCGGTGGCTATATTTATTATGTGTCGCTCAAAGGCGTGACGGGCTCAGCGACGCTCGATACCGATGATGTCGCCATTCAAGTACAAGCCATCAAAGCAGAGACCGATTTGCCGGTCTGCGTGGGTTTTGGTATCCGTGATGCGGCCTCTGCCAAAGCGATCGGACAGCATGCTGATGGGATTATCGTTGGTAGTGCGCTGGTACAAAACTTCGCCGATATCGATGCTAGTGATGCGGCGGCAGTGGCCAATGCTCAACAAAAAATCATGGCAAAAATGGACGAGCTGCGCGGTGCTTTAGACAGTTTGACAGTTTGACAGTTTGACAGTTTGACAGTTTGACAGTTTGACAGTTTAACGGATGGTATCATAGGTAAGCGGTGAGTTGTTCAAGGTGTCCCTAGGGGTGATGAGCTGAGGCGACGGCGCGTTGGACGAATGACAAGGTTTGTTGTAACAGGGTTTATAATAACAATGTCTATAAAGACAGTACGAAATGGCTTTGCTAAAGTTAGTTTACGTGTGTAAACTAACCTCACATATAAATTGTGACCGTCTCGCATGAGCGTACCCGCTGATGGCTTATATCATCGAGTGCTGTGACGATTAAATTGATTTTATAAATGGACTCTTAGGGACAAGTAAACGAGCCAACTTGCCTGTAAGCCTTTGATAATGGCGAATACTATGACTGATACAATA
This sequence comes from Psychrobacter sp. A3, assembly GCF_028823565.1. Taxonomy (NCBI): domain Bacteria; kingdom Pseudomonadati; phylum Pseudomonadota; class Gammaproteobacteria; order Moraxellales; family Moraxellaceae; genus Psychrobacter; species Psychrobacter sp. A3. The sequence continues at coordinate 2,602 of NZ_JAPEHS010000062.1, read as the reverse complement.
ACCAAAGCTGATATGACAACTCCAAACAATATCGAAAAAACCGCAAATGACAAACCCAGCGCCGAAAAAAACGGTAATGCTGCTGGCCAATCGTGGTTTAATCGCCCAATACCTGGTATTAAGCAGCAACTGACCGCTCCATTGACTGCGGTTGAGACTGAGCCATCGACCAAGTGTAGCAACTGCCACTCGATGATTACCAATACCGCGCTGATTTTTAACTGTTACGTGTGCCCGCATTGTGACCATCATCTACCGATGAGCGCTCGTGAGCGTCTAAACTGGCTGCTCGATCAAGTAGATGGCGAGCTGGGGCAAGAGTTCAATGCAAAAGATCCATTGAGCTTCGTCGATAGTAAGCCGTATCCACAGCGTATGAGCGAAGCACAAGACAAGACAGGCGAGTCTGAAGCGCTGATCGTGATGTATGGCAAGCTGCGCAATCTAGACATTGTCACTTGTGCCTTTGATTTCCGTTTTATGGGCGGCTCGATGGGTTCAGTGGTTGGCGATCGTTTTGTACAAGCCGCTGAAAGAGCCCTTGAGGAAAAAATACCACTGGTCTGTTTTGCAGCCTCAGGCGGCGCGCGTATGCAAGAAGGCTTGCTGTCGTTGATGCAAATGGCGCGCACCGCCGCTGCGATTGAGCGCTTGCGATTGGCGGGCGTACCGTATATTGTGGTGTTGACCAATCCCGTCTATGGCGGTGTGACAGCCTCGCTGGCGATGCTAGGAGACATTCATTTGGCAGAGCCAAAAGCGATGATTGGTTTTGCTGGCAAGCGCGTGATCGAGCAGACGGTACGCGAAACCTTAGAAGAGCCGTTTCAGCGCGCTGAGTTTTTGTTAGAGCATGGGGTGGTGGATGAAGTGGTGCATCGTCATCAGCTGATCGATACCATTTATCGTCTGCTGGCAAAACTGTGTCACGTCACCAATGTGGATGCGTAACGCCGCACCGGTTATGGCGCTTATCGCATAGGCACAGCTACAAAACTGCTCTTAAAAATAGCATTTATCGTCAATCACGGTAAATGCTATTTTTGTTTTTTGGCTGGGTAGTTATATACTGTCTTCAGTTTTTATTTGATTCTTTTTTGATAGGTTTTCTTCATGTCTGACTCCTTAGTTGCTACCTCAAGTACGCCCGATAACCAGTCTAGTTTGACCGAATGGCTCAATTATATGCAGCAGATCCATGTATCGGCAATTGACATGGGGTTGTCGCGCGTGTTGCCAGTGGCTGAGGCGCTAGGGTTGGTACAGTCCGCCAAAAACGATGCTTATGTATTTACTGTAGCGGGCACCAATGGTAAAGGCTCAACGACCGCAGTGATTGCACAAATGTGCCAAGCGGCAGGGTATAAAACGGCGCTGTATCAATCACCGCATTTAAGCGTTTTTAATGAGCGGGTGCGTATCGATGGCGAGATGGTCAGCGATGAGACCTTAATCAATGCCTTTGGTAAGGTAGAGGCAGCGCGGCTGCAGTGCGATTTGACATTGTCGTTCTTTGAGATGACGACACTTGCTGCATTATTGATATTTGCCGAAGCAAACTGCGCGGTATGGGTATTAGAAGTGGGGCTGGGCGGTCGCTTGGATGTGGTCAATATCATCGATCCTGACATGGCGGTGATTACCAATATCGGTATCGACCATATCGATTGGTTGGGCGACAATGTCGAGGATATCGGACGCGAAAAGGCAGGTATCTTGCGTGAGGATATCACACTGATTTATGGGGCGACTACGATGCCAGATAGCGTGCAGCAGGCGATTGATCAGCATCAAGCGCGCTGCTATCAGGTCGAGCAGGACTTTGCTTACCAAAGCCTCGACTCAGCTACATGGCAGTATAGCAATGCCGCTGTCACGATGCAGCTACCACGCCCAGCATTGTCGCTTATGAATACTGCCAATGCCTTATCGGCTGTGCTAGCCAGTCCATTAGATATCGATATCAGTGCCATCGAGCAGGCGCTGCAGACAGTCAAGCTGGCAGGACGGTTTGATTACCGCCATACCCAGCAGCGTCATTGGCTATTTGATGTGGCGCACAATGAGCAAGGTGTCGAGTTTTTATTGGCGCAGCTTGTACCGCTTTGGCAGCAGCACCTCGCCGAGCAGCACGAGTCTAAAGACAGTCACAGCGGCAGCCAACCTGCCAGCATCAAAATGCTGTTTTCTATGTTAGGTGATAAAGATATCGACCATGTCGTCCAGCGCTTAAGCCAAGCTGGCTTGCCGATCAGCGAGTGGTTTATCGCGGAGATTGACTATCCACGTGCCGCGAGTACCGAGCATTTATACAGCGTCCTGTCTCGCCATGTCGAGCAGACGCAGATACATCAGTTTGACAGATTAAAAGATGCGACGCAGGCGGTGATGCAAGCGAGCGGTGCACAGGACCTCATCGTGGTGTGTGGCTCGTTTCATACCATCGGTGAGGCATTAGCAGCATTGACCACCGATCAGTGATAATCGATGAAGTGACGACCCGTGATTAATTATAGTCGATACACTGTAAAAATGTCATAGCGCTACTGGGATGCTGTTTTTAAACGTAGGTTGCGCAGCCTCTGGGAACGCAGCACGCAAG
>NZ_JAPEHS010000061.1:0-15305 GCF_028823565.1 Psychrobacter sp. A3 | reverse complement strand
CGTTTAAATCCATAACAGTTTTACATTCAGCTAACTATACTGATAAAGGATTTTGATTAATGATAAAGAATTTTGACTAACGGGAGGTATGCTTGAGTAAATCGCATTCCATGACAGTCTGATTATTTCATAAAACTTGCATAGCAGCTCTGCAGTGATTTTGCGACGACTCGGGTAACCAGCTGCGTGCGGTAGCTGGGGTCGATGGCCGCGTTGCCCAGCTCAACGAGGCTGACTTGCTGCGGGGCTTGCTCACTGACGCAGCCACAGACATTGCTTTTTATGGTTTCTTGCTGCGTCTCGGTCATGGCAACGCTAGCGATACGCCACGCATTTTGTTTTTCAATTTGGCTGCGACATTGGTTGTCAATGGCTGCGCGAAACACATTCATGCCGATCTCATTGGCGGCACCAATGGCAGTGCCAGCGTCATTATTGACGCTACCTGTGGTGGTGCAGCCGCCCAAGGCAAGCGCAGTCAGTAATGCAGTAGATGCCAGTATTTTTTTTGTAGACCCGTGTTTTTTCACACAATACTCCTTGGTATGGTTATAGAGATAAACATGGTGCCACGATAGCCCTAAAAAAGCACATAAAAAAACCAGCGAAGGCCATTTATTTTGGTATTCGCTGGCGTGTTAAGATCGCGCAGAGCATCAAAGCAAGACTGAAATAAGTCGATCCCAGTCTAACGAACTGATGCAGCGTATCTTTTTTATTTAGTTCTTTTATTTGGTAACGCCGATATTAGACGTTTTTGCTACTTTGCTTTTGCTGAATGTCTTTGGCCAACTTATAGCATTCGTTGATATGATCGGTGGCGATTTTCTTAAAAATGGTATAGCCCATCGTTGCAGCCACCAACTGCCCACCCAATGGGATAAATTTGGTCACTTGCTTGGCGGCGATACGACCACCAAAACCTTGAATGGTTTTTTTGACGAGACCGCGCGTCGCCATCAAACCTGCAAAGTCAACCGTACGATCTCTAATCGCGCTCCAGTGCACTTCGCGTGACTCCAAGTCAATCGCTGACTTACGGTCTTCGATCAAGCCAAAGCGCTCACTGATCTCAGGGATGAGCTGGGTCAACATGCCTGCATCGACTGCCACATCAAAAAACGGCACAGGTACGATGGCGACACCAGCTGAGACTCTGGCACGTTTTTTGACCAAATCCAGACATTCTTGTTTGACTTTATCGAGATCAAGATTGGGATCGATGGTATTAGGGAGTTTTTCAGCGACTGGTGTGGTTTTCATAAAAGGTCCTTGTACGTTTTTTTAAATAATGGAAAATAGGGTTTTTATATCACTTATGGTGAAAATATATTGATTGACATCTATTTTATGGATTTATCGGTAGCATACAATCATCGCTTTGTAGCAAAATGCAGAAAATTACAGTCACTGTGCACCGTTTTTGTAAATTTAGCCTAAGCCAGAGGTGTGCGCAGACATGGAGTGTAAGCACTGTATGATCTGTTGAAGGCTGACAAAGTGTTTTAAACAAGTGTTTTAAGAAGTCAAAAGCAATCGTAAAGAATAAACCTGACCGCTATAAATTGGCATTGTGACCCTGCATGAAAGCCAGTAGAATACCGTCATGCTAAATTTAACCCCTCGTTATACCAGCACTCGCATCGACGAGTTGCCCGCCGCCTTGCAGCCTCTTGCCGCCCAGTCACTGACGCTTGCCCGACTATACGCTGGTCGCGGCATCACCAATCCTGAGCAGCTGGAGATCAGTCTCTCTGGGCTACTGCCCGCTGAGCAGCTGCATGGTGTCACCAAAGCTGTGGATCTGTTAGATGCTGCTATTGATAAAGGTCAGCGGATTTTGATCGTCGGCGACTTTGATTGTGATGGCGCGACCAGCACGGCGCTGATGATGCGTGTGCTCACTAAGATGGGCGCGGTGGTGGATTTTTTGGTGCCAGATCGCTTTAAATATGGCTATGGACTGACGCCTGAGATTGTAGAGCTGGGGATTGAAACTTATCAGCCAGACATGATCGTGACGGTGGACAATGGCATCTCCAGTCATGAAGGTGTCGCCCGTGCGCAGGCCGACGGCATTACGGTGATTATCACCGACCATCACTTGACCACCAAAGCGACCCCGCCAGCTGAAGCGGTGGTCAATCCCAATCAGCTCGACTGTCATTTTGCCAGCAAAGCCTTGGTGGGGGTTGGTGTGGCGTTTTATGTGCTGGGCCGCTTGGCAAAACGACGCCGTACAGCTGGTAAGTCCACTGTACAAGTCAGCCAGTATTTAGATTTGGTGGCGCTTGGCACGATTGCCGATGTTGGCGTACTGGACAAAAACAACCGTATCCTGGTGCATCATGGGCTAACTGCCATTCGTCAAGGGCGCTGCTGCATGGGTATCTTGGCGCTCCTCGAGCAAGCAGGCCGCGATCCAAAGCAGCTGCACGCGCAGGACTTTGGGTTTGTCTTAGGCCCACGTATCAACGCTGCTGGGCGTATGGACAACATGCGTATCGGCATTGAGTGCTTGTTGACCGAAGACTGGCACACCGCGCAGCGTTTGGCGCAAGAGCTAGAACAGCTAAACCGTACGCGCCGTCAGGTAGAAGGCGAGATGCGGGCGCAGGCGGACAATATCGTACAAACGCTAGCAGGCACCGCCAGTAGCACCGATAAGCGCAGTATTATTTTGTATCAAGACGATTGGCACCAAGGCGTCATCGGTATCGTCGCTGGACGATTAAAAGAAACGTATTATCTGCCCAGCATTGTCTTTGCGCCAGCAGATAAAGCATGTACCGGAGACGATGATGCGATCAAAGGCTCTGCGCGGTCGATTGCAGGCGTGCATATTCGTGATGCCATTGAGCTGGTCGCTGAGCGCTATCCTGACTTAATCAGCCACTTTGGTGGCCATGCGATGGCGGCTGGCTTGACGATCAAGCGTCGTCACTTTGACGGGTTTGTGGCGGCGTTCAATGAGGTCATGGCAGAGATAGATGACGAGGTGTTTGCTGAGCAAAAACTCACCGATGGGCCACTGCAGGCCAGCGACTTTAGCCTATGGTTTGCCGAGCATTTGGCAGATGCCAGTATCTGGGGTCATGGCTTTGCACCGCCGATATTTGATGGGGTGTTTGAGGTATTAAGCTTTAAGGTTTTAAAAGACAAGCACTTGAAGCTATCACTGCGTTATCCTGACGTGCAGTATCCGATTGATGCCATTTATTTTAACTTTGATAGCGCGGCGTGGGATTATCGCGCCCAGCAAGTGCATGTATTGTTTGAGCTCGATATCAACGAGTGGAACGGCAAACAAAGCTTACAACTCATGATTAAAGACTTGGCAGTGGTAGCAGCGGCGTAGCTCGTAAAGCGCTTTTACCGCCAGTGCTTTGACTGTTTAGCATTGAGCATTGAGACCCGCGTGTCAGCGCCGTGTGATTAATATCGCCATTCTATGGTCGGAAACTGCCAATCATAACGTATCGCCAGCATACGCAAAATAAAAATCGTACTCATCGCTGAGACGTCAGCCACCCAAGGCGTCACGCCGAGATTGTGCAGCACAAAGTAGAGAATACCGCCTGCCAATGCCGCGGTGATATAAATCTCTTGCTGCAAAACCAGCGGTATCTCATTGCAGATCATATCGCGGATAATACCGCCGACCACAATGGTAATCACCCCTAGGAGTAAGGCCACTGGCACGTTGGCGCCCATACTGTCTGCGACTTTGATACCGATGAGGGTAAAGGCTGATAAGCCGATGGTGTCTGAGAGTTTGAGAAACGTATCGACGCGTCTGGAGTTTGGATGAAAAAATATCTGCATCACCAGTGAAGACAAGGTAATGACAGTCAAGTAGCTCATATCGACCATCCAAAACAGCGGATGACGGTCTAAAATGACATCACGTACCGTACCGCCACCGATGGCAGTGACAATAGACACCAGCAGGCAACCAAAGACATCGAAGTTTTTGTGCTTGGCCAGTATCGTACCTGAGACGCTACAAGCGACGATACCGATCATATCAAACAGATATATCAGCGAGCGCGGATCAAACGTGGTGATCAGAGCAGCAGGGTCTAATGCGATGGTCAACATGCGCAAGTCTCATTAGGTGATGATGGGGCAGCGGGTCGAATCGGTAGAAGAGGATAAAGGCTATCTACAATCAATCTGACAATCTGACAATCTGATATTAATGATATAGTCGATACACTCTAAAAATGTCATAGCGCTACTGGGATGAATTTTACGCACCATCTGTCGGCGTAGGCACAGCACGCCAAAAAAATTTATACCAGTTCCTCGTTATATTTTATTTAGAATCGACTATAGCCGTCAATCAACTAGGCGAATAGACGGCAGATGCCAGTCAAACCTCAGTGCCAACATCCGAACAGCAAAAATCACAAACAGCATAATAAATTCATTGATGCCAGCATCGACCCCCAAATACTGTAGCAGCAGATAGGTCGTAGAGCCTATGATGCTGGCCGTGATATAAATCTCACGCTGTAGCACAAGCGGTATCTCATTACAGATAATATCACGTAATAGCCCACCGATAATCGCGGTCCAAACCCCCATCATAATCGCAATGATCGGTGACATATCTTGCGTGAGCGCCACCTTAAAACCAATGACACTAAATGCGGCCAAGCCAATAGCATCAAAGAGCTTTAGCGCATTATCAATCTTATGATAAAGGTGAAAAAATATCTGTAAAATAAGCGAGGTCAGCGTGATAACAATCACATAATTGAGATCGGTCATCCAAAACAGCGGATGACGATCAAGCGCCATATCACGTAGTGTACCACCGCCGATGGCATTGACCAGCGATACCAAAATACAGCCTGCAATATCAAAGCCTTTGTGCTGCGCCAGCAAAGTTCCCGCGATTGCGCAGGCTATCACCCCTACCATATCCAGTAAGTACAACAAGATATCAGGGAAAATCAAATCATTAACCATCGTTATAGTACCAAGTCGTGACCGTCAAAATGAGATGACTAAGCGCAATAAAGGCTATTGCATTCGTCGTGTAGCAAAAACATCAACGAGACAGCTGTATACGACTTAGCCATCCTTGGCAAAAAATATCAGCCCGATAATGATCAAACCAATACCGAGCAAACCCATCGCTGAAGGTACCGAGTTACCCAGTAATAATATCCCACCGATAAGGGCAAATATCACCTCACTGGCTTGGGTGGCATCGACGCCAGCCACTTCGCTTGAGGTCACCGCCTGACCGCGCGCGTACAAAAATATAGTAGTAGCCGCCACCCCGGCCAACAAAGCCACCAGCAATGTATTGAACACTTGTGTGCTATCGGGCAGCTCGGGTCGCACTATCATGCCCAAAAGCAGCCAAAATGGCAAACTCCCCACAGTCATTAGCCAAACTTTGTTAAAGGCATTGTGTAGTAAGGTAGTCTCAATCGAAGGGATACGATGGATTAGAGTTTGCAGTAGTGACGGCGCAGGTGCGGCGGCAGGCAGAGCATTTAGAGCGGTGCTGGTGGTACTAGTGTCATATAAAGTAGGCGGCAGATCATAAGCTTCAGAGATTAGTGGCTCGTCATGGGTGTCGGCAATGCCAGATATGGCGTGCGACTGATCTGCCAAGTCAGCGGGTAACGCTGGCGTGCGGGAGTTATGAGTGACTTGCCAGACCAACTGATTGCCAATCGGGTAGCTAAAGGCGGCAATAAGGGCGGGCAGTGCCCCATAGAGCAGCATCTGTGCCATAGGGACGGCATGGGCAATATCAGTGTCGGCAAGTGCAGCGGCGTGCAAGCCCTCACTGACATTGACCATCACCACGCCAACAAACACTAAAAGGGCATAAAGGATGAATTTTTTATCAAAACGCTGGCCAAAGACCATCAGCACCAATAAGCTGGTCACGACGGTAAACATAAAGGTCGCCGCGACCACCCAGCCTGCCACATGATCGGCGGCATAGCAGATACCTGCATAAAACAGCCCAAAGCCAATACTGCCTGTGAGGCACCAAAAAACCCAGTGCTGAAAAAAGACCGCTGTCAAAGCTTTGAGGCGCCCCATCCCTTGCTGAAACAAGATGATGCCGGTGATTATCAGCCACATAAAGACATAGCGCAGACTCGCCGACCAAAACCAGTGGCCGCCTGCCGCACTCATCATCTCATTTAAAATAAATGTCGAGCTAAAAAACGCCCCTGCCAATAAGCCCAGTAGTATTAGCTTGATCATCTTTGTGCCCTTATTCTTATTTCCGTGTCGTGTGAGCGATTTATACCGTTTTTCTTGTGCCCTTGATACAGCTATTTAGCTGTTTATGATAACGCCGAGGCGATGCCTATCGTTATTTGCCTTTTTACTGTTTGCCTTTTCACTATTTACCTTTGACATCTGCCCAAATGATTTTGTGCAATTGCAGCTGAAAGCGCACGGGCAGGGCGTCGGTCAGTATCCATTCGGCAAGCTCGCGGGCAAGCACAGGCACCTCTGGACTGACCGCGTCATCGATATCATCTGCAACAGTAAACATCGGCGAAAACCAAACCGTGCCGACGCGTTTATCCAGCTGATGCTCAATGAGTGTGGTTTTTGCCCAGTCATAGTCAGTGCGGTTCATAATGACAAACTTAATCTGATCATGCTGGGTTAAGTGGTCAAGATTTGACCAAAGGTTTTTATCAGCTTCGCCTGAGCTTGGGGTTTTGAGATCCATGACTTTGCTGACCGCCGCTGGTACGTCTTTGACACTCAGCGCCCCTGCCGTCTCAAGGGAAATCTCATAGCCATCGCTGAGCAGGCGTTGCATCAGCTCGATGGCATTGGGCTGAGCCAATGGCTCACCGCCCGTCAGACAAATCCGCTTGCACGGATAGGTTTTGATCGTCGCTATGATGGCATCTAATGACTGACGCTCGCCACCTGTAAAGGCATACTCAGTATCGCAGTAGACGCATCTGAGTGGACAGCCGGTTAAGCGGACAAATATGGTCGGTAAGCCTGAGGTCAGCGCCTCACCTTGTAGCGAGTAAAAAATCTCTGTCAAACGCAGACCTGCGCTCGGGTCGGTGACGGGGATGGCGGCGGTGCGTAACGGCGACTGGTTCATAATGGTTTCAAATACAATATAGTTTCAACGACAAGTGAGCGTTGATAAAGCGCTCGGCGATAAGCTTGTGCAAAAAGTCAGGTCGTAGGTGCGGCCGCTTTATGCGAGGATAGCGCAAAAAATCACGGTGAATTATAACGTAACCAATGGTATTACGCTGCGGCTAATACATAAAAAATTAAAATATAAAAAAAGATGCTGAAGCCATGCTCCAGCATCTGTATATAAAGCTATTTTACTAGGGCGTGTCCTCATTTTAAAAATGGCGATAAAAATGAGATAAATCGCAGTCAAACAAGGAAGATAGCGCAAGTAATATCGAGATATTAGTCAGCTATTTGACACCGTTTGGCCAGATTTAGCCCATTTAGATGGCTATCGATTGAATTGAGGACACGCCCTAAAAACGGTTTAGTATAAAAACCAACGTATACGCGAGCAGATTAGTCTAAGCGTAGCAGCTCATTGACCGCTGTTTTTGCGCGCGTCTGTGCATCGACTTTTTTGACGATGATGGCGGCATAGAGGCTATGAGTACCATCTTCTGATGGCAAGCTACCTGGTACGACGACAGAGCCTGCTGGTACGCGGCCGCGATGAATCTCGCCTGTCTCGCGATCATAAATGCGCGTAGATTGACCGATATACACGCCCATGGAGATGACTGCGCCTTCCTCAACGATGACGCCTTCAACGATCTCAGAGCGTGCACCGATAAAGCAGTTGTCTTCGATAATAGTCGGGTTGGCTTGTAGCGGCTCAAGCACACCGCCGATACCGACGCCGCCTGATAGATGGACGTTTTTACCGATTTGCGCGCAAGAGCCAACGGTCGCCCACGTATCGACCATCGCGCCTTGATCAACATAAGCGCCAATGTTGACGTATGATGGCATCAGTACCGCGCCTGCTGCGACATAAGAGCCTTTACGAGCGACTGCTGGTGGCACGACGCGTACGCCTGCTTCTTTAAACTGCGCCTCACTCCAATCAGCAAATTTGGTCGGTACCTTGTCATAGAACTGCACATGCTCGCCGGCAGCTTGCACATAATTGTCATTAAGACGGAACGAGAGTAGCACTGCTTTTTTGGCCCACTGATTGACGACCCATTCGCCATCCTTTTTTTCTGCTACGCGCAGGCTGCCGTTATCTAGTTGCTCAAGCACTTGCTCGATGGCATCGCGCACATCTTGCGGCATGGTGCTTGGGCTATATTCGTTACGGTTTTCAAAGGCTTGTTCGATGGTTTGTTGTAATGACATAAAGGTTCCTAAAGTTAATAAAAGAGAAATCTTATAACAAAATAAGGGCGTAAATGTGGTGAAAAAACACGTTCGCTGTATTGTCGCTAATTTGACCGCTTTTAGCAAACGTCCGCAGTATTATCTTCTATCCATTCTAGGATATCTTGATAAACGGTTTGATGGTCTTTTTCATGGAGCGGCTCATGACGCATATTTGGATAAAGCTGGATATCGACGTTGCTAAAGTTTTGCTGGTTTAAGCGGGTGACGATGCGACGAATGCCGCGACCCATATTGCCGATAGGGTCGTCCTCGCCGCTGATAAAGAGCATCGGAAAGTCCTTGGGAATGGTGGCGGCCCAGTGTTTATTCAGCCCCGTTTCCATCAAACAAAACAGCGTCATAAAGCCGTTATTGGTAAAATCAAAGCCTGTCAATGGATCAGCCTCATAGTCTGCGATGGCTTCAGGGTTTTGACTTAACCAAGCAAACTCAGAATCTGATTGGCGGTTCTTTAGCTTGCTATTGAGGACTTTATTCATGACCGTGGCAAATACAGGATTTGGGGTTTTTGGGGCGACTTTTGCCAAGAGTTTATTGGCAGGTACCAGCACTTTGGTCAAGGGGTTGGTATCTGCACTGCCCATCAAGATAGCACCTGCAAAGCGATGAGCATGATGTTTGAGGACATTGCGGACGATAAAGGAGCCCATTGAGTGCCCCATGACAAAGTGTGGCACCTCCGGATGACGCGCTTGTAGCTGATCTGCCATCACGATGACGTCTTTTAGCAATGACTGCATAGGATGCTCGTCAGCGAAAAAACCTAAGTCCGCTTGGGTTTTGACGGTTCTACCATGGCCTAAATGGTCATAAGTGGCGACGGCGATACCGTGATCGGCTAAAAACTGTGCAAAATCTGCATAGCGGCCACTATGCTCGGCCATACCGTGTACGACGAGTAGAGTGGCCTTGATATCGGTTTGCGTATCGCTTGGCACAAAAAACGCATGATGTAGATGGTGGATATTGTCTGAGGACAAAATATGCTCGTGACTGCTATCGGTGCTACTACTCATAAAAAACTCCTATGATTCGGTAAAATACGGGGCGCATGATTGTCATAAACATAGAGGGCAAATCGCACGATATAAGCTGCCTGATATCGTGCATAGGCCATATCATTTGACTGTTATTGTACTGGACGCTGATAAATAGTGTTGCCTTCTTTGATGGTTTTTACTACTTTAATATTGCGGATATCGGCTGGTTTTATGGTCAGTGGGTTGTTATCTAAAATCACCAAATCCGCGAGTTTACCAGCAGCTAGTGTGCCTTTGGTGTCTTCTTCAAAATACTGATACGCCGCGTTGCTGGTGATAGCCTTGAGAGCTTGGTACGGCGTGATGCGTTCATCAGCACCGATGACTTGGCCTGTACGTGAGGTGCGATTGACCGCTGTCCAAACAGAAAACAGCGGATCGACTGGCGTGACAGTGTCGTCGGAGTGATTGGTATAAGGGATGCCCAATTTATCAACTGTGGCAAGAGGGCTTAAGGAGTTGGCGCGTTTTTCGCCCAAGTTTTTGATATGGACATCGCCCCAAAAGTAAGCGTGGTTGGTAAAAAATGACTGCACCATATTGTACTTTTTAAACGCCGCTAGCTGGTCTGGCCGCGCAAACTGCGTATGAATCGGCACGATACGGCGGTCTTTATCAGCGGCTTGCCCCGTTTGTTTGACCGCATATTCGTGCGCTTTTATGATCATATCAGTGGCCGCGTCACCATTATTATGAATAAATAACTGATTGTCATTTTTATAGGCTTTGACAAACATCTCATTCATCTTCTCTTGGCTGATACTCGGCAAGCCGCGGCAGTCGCTCTCGCAGTCTGGTACAGGCGTCAGATAAGGCTGAGTAAAGTAAGCGGTCTTGCCTTGCGGGGAGCCGTCGGCGATGATTTTGGTGCCTTGTACCTTAAAACCGTTTTGATAAGTTTGCCATTTAAAGTCTTTATCGGCCAAGTTTTCGTCCAAATCACTAACCCCTGCCAAGGAGACCAAGTCGATTTTTAGCTTACCATTATCGGCTTGTTTTTGAAAAAACTGAATAGCATCACGGGTAGTAGAGCCGTCTTGCGCTGTGGTCACGCCGTACTTGGCGTAGTAGTCTTGGGTTTGATCAAAAAACTGCGCTTGCTTGGGCTCAAGCGTCTTGAGCAATTGATACATAAGCGGATACATCGCTGTCTCTTGTAGCAGACCATTTGGCTCGTTTGAGCCTTTGACTCGGGCGATATTACCACCTTCAGGTGACTGACTATCGGCAGTGATGTCCATAGCAGCCAGCGCACTGGAGTTGGCAACCCCCATATGACCACTGGTATGCTGCAAATACACTGGATTGTTTGGCAAAACGCTATCAATCTCTTCTTTGGTCGGATGGCGATCCTCAGTGAGCTGAGTCTCATCATAACCCCAGCCAAATATCCACTCGCCATCAGCGATACTATTGTCTTTTTTATAAGCCTTTAACGCTAGCAGCATTTTATCGATATTGTCTATCTTACCAATCGGCGGTGCGCTCAGATCCACTTGTCCCATAGTGTTGGACACCAAGCCAAAATGACTGTGTGGATCGATAAATCCTGGCAGCAGCGTCTGATGTTGCAAATCGACGGTCGCGGCGTTTTTATAGTTGTTTTGCGCGTGTTTTAAGCTGCCAACATAAGCAATCTTACCGTTTTGGGTGACCAATGCTTGCGCTAGTTGCGGCTGGTCGCCCTCCATGGTAATGATATTGCCGTTGTAATAGATGGTTGCTTGACTGGTCGCTGCTTGTACCGCCACCGTGCTGTCTTGATTGTCTGCTGTCAGATTTGCTGCACAGCCGATCATGCCCAGTAGGCCCATGCCTAATAAGACCGGTCTTATAAATAGATGTGTGCTCATTTTCTTCCCTAGTCTTATCTTTTCCTATGAATGATAAACGTGCTGTGCGCTTTGCCAAAAGATACCGATAGAACCAATCTAACTATAATGGCAAATGCGGTCAATATCCTTGGGCGATTTGTTGCTTTTCTATCCTGTGGGAGCCAGTAGCGCCTAGAGCATGCATTAATGCTGATATGGAATAAGCAGCTAAATTATAGTTGATCCACTATAAAAGAAATGCAGTAAGACTGGGAAGCATTTTGCGCAGTATCTATTTGCGTCGGTGCAGGCAGTTTATTTACCATAAGAATTGCTATAGTATTATAGGTCTGTAACGTATCTATTTTTAAAGACTATGCGTTTAGACAAGCGTATAAAACATTTCAAGGATGAATGCCATGCTCAACTCTTCAAAATCTCCTTTGCTTTTATCAGCGATGTTAAGTGCTGTTTTAGGCCTAACCGCGTGCTCTTCTCCAAGCTCAGAAAACACAGACAATGCAGCGGCAGAAAGTAGTGCTACTGCAGACGATAAGCTGGACACAAAGTTTGTCACCATCGCCACAGGCGGCGCATCTGGCCCTTATAATATTATTGGTACAGCATTGTCTGAGGTTTATGCCAAAACCTTTGGGGTCAACTCAAAGACGCAGACCACAGGCGCATCAGTTGAAAACGTCAATTTATTAACCCAAGGCAAGGTAGATATGGTATTGGCGCTGAGCGATGTCGTCACCGATGCCGTCGACGGCAAAAATAACTTTGAGCAGCCAATTGATAACATTCAGCAGATCGCTGTGCTATACCCCAATGTCGTGCAAATCGTGACGTCGCAACAGTCTGGTATCAAAAATATCGAAGATTTGCGTGGTAAGCGTATCGCGGTTGGCGATCAAGGTTCAGGAACTGAAGTTAACGCTCGAACATTATTAGAAGGCTTTGGTATTACTTATGATGACATCACCGTCGACTATTTAGGCTTTGCTGAAGCGGCTGATGGTATGAAGGCTGGCAAAATCGAAGCGGCGTTCTTTAGTAGTGGTCTACCAAACTCGTCATTGATGGAGTTAGAGCAGGGCTTAGACTTGCAGCTGGTCACTATCGATCAAGACAAACTGAATGAGATTATCGGCACCAAACCTTACTTTAAAACCTTTGAGATACCAGCGGGTACTTACGGCAACGATACCGCGATACCGACGGCCGCGATTATGAATGCGTTGTTGGTGCGTTCGGATTTATCTGAAGACGATGGTTATAAGCTGACTAAGGCTTTGTTTGATAATTTGGATGGCCTAAAAACCGCGCATCAAGCAGCCAATGATATCAGCTTAGAGTCTGCCAACACTGGTATGGTAGCCCCAATCCATCCTGGCGCTAAAAAGTACTACGATGAGCAAGCAGCCAAGTAAACGTCTATGGTTATTAACTAGCGCGGCACTGATGGCTGCGCTAGTTTTTTTTGTGCTATGGGCCAGCGTATCCCAGCAGCCCGTTGTCGAAGTGCAAGTCGATGGCACCACCTGTTATTTTACTGAGCCCAACTTTGAGCTGCGCTGGATCCATTCTGTAGAAAAGCAGTGGTGGGAGGAGCAGTATCAACGTACAGACGACGGTCTGCTGTTGACAACCACTTATTTTGAAGCGTTTGGTGCAGGTACGCCGTCGACTGAAGCGCTGGCCCCCATACAAAGACCTGGCTATTTGGGTTATCAAATCAACGAAACACTGCCTAGCCTTAATTGGGTAGTGTCTAGATTGACCAAGGGTGAGCTAAATTATGCCGACCATCGGCTTTTGATTCATGAGTGGGCGCCAGATTATTCTGAAGTAACGGTTACGCCCAAGACGTATCATTTAATTGACAGATTACAAAAGGACTTTTGTCATGAACTCGCAAGTGACGGATCACGATAATGTGACCACGATGTCAGCCAATCATGCTGATCTGCCCATCCATGCCAGCACCCATGCTGCTACCAATGTAGATGCCGAGCTTGACGCGCAAGCTCATAATCAGGCCATATTAGAAAAGTATGATCGAGAGTCGATCACCCGTCACATCACTCAAGGTCCAGTTAAGTATTTTATCGCTGGAATTTGCATTTTATATTCTATCTTTCACTTGTATATCACCTTCAACCCAATGCCAGCACTATTGCAGCGCTCTGTACACGTCGGTGTTGGTTTTGCCCTGATATTTCTGATATTTCCAGCCAGTAAAAAAAGTAGCCGCAAGCACGTCGCTTGGTATGACTGGATTTGGTTCTTGCTATCATTGTCTGGCATGGCTTATCTGATATACGAGTATCAAGACATCGTGACCTCACGTGGTGGTATGGCCAATCCGGTCGATGTAATATTTTCTATTATCACCGTCATTTGTGTGTTAGAGGGCAGTCGTCGTATCACCGGTTGGATTTTGCCGATATTGGCATCGATATTTTTGGCTTATCCATTTGTCAGCCATCTAGATTTTATGCCTGATCGATTGCTCACGCGTCCTTATGATATGGGCGATATTTTTGGTCAGTTGTTTTTAAAAACGGAAGGTCTGTATTCTGTGGCGATTGGCGCGTCGGTGACGTTTATCTTTTTGTTCATCTTATTTGGCGCGTTTTTGGCGCGCTCTGGTATGGGCCAGCTGTTTAATGATTTGGCATTGGCTATTGCTGGGGATAAAAAAGGCGGCCCTGCCAAGGTGGCGGTCATCTCAAGCGGCTTTATGGGTAGTATCAACGGCTCAGCATTATCGAACGTTGTGAGCACCGGCGCGTTTACCATCCCATTGATGAAAAAAGTCGGTTATCACAAAGACTTTTCGGGAGCAGTAGAAGCCAGCGCGTCAGTTGGTGGGCAGATATTGCCACCGATTATGGGAGCCAGTGCCTTTATCATGGCGGAGACCACAGGGCTACCTTATAGCACCATTGCTTTAGCGGCTTTATTGCCGGCAGTGCTCTACTATCTGGGCGTTATTGCTCAAGTGCATTTTCGTGCGGGTCGCCGCGACCTAAAAGGCATCGCCAAAGAAAACCTGCCCGCCGTCAAAGAAGTATTAAAAGCGCGTGGTCATATGCTACTACCGATTGTGTTTTTGATTTGTTTATTGATTGAAAACGTACCCGTCGGCTATGCCGCGGCCTATACCATTGGCTTCACGGTTGCCATTAGTATGCTACGCAAAGAGACCAGAATGGGGTTTTCGGACATTTTGGGTGCACTAGAAGATGGTGCTCGCCAGTCGCTGGCGGTGATGGCGGCCTGTGCGGTCGTCGGAGTAATCATTGGCGTTGTCAGCTTAACCAGCTTTGGGACGGTGATGACATCATCCATCGTGACATTAGGAGCTGGGTCGTTATTCTTAACCCTAATATTGACCATGCTTGCCTCTATGGTACTCGGCATGGGGCTACCGTCTATTCCTGCGTATATCATTACCGCAACGATGGCAGCGCCTGCACTAGCAGGTTTTGATATTCCTATTTTATCAGCGCATATGTTCGTGTTTTATTTTGGTATTTTTGCCAATATTACGCCGCCTGTCTGTCTGGCAGCCTTTGCCGGTGCGGGTATATCTGGTGGTGATCCAATGAAGACAGGGTTTTTGTCGTTGAAGCTGGCATTGGCCGGATTTATCGTGCCGTTTATGTTTATTTATAGTCCGACGATGCTGATGATAGATCCCACAGGTCTGGCAGTCACGGCAAAAGACTTTCCGCTGCCGCCTATCCTTGATATCGTGACAGTGGTATTGACATCGGTAACAGGGGTTATTGCTTTAGGGGCGGCGCTAGAGGGCTATTTTAGGGGCGCTATGAGTCCACTCACGCGTGGCATATTGGCCATCGGCGCGTTACTACTGATTTATCCTGAACTGACCACAGGGTTTATAGGTGGGATTATCGTGCTGATTATCGCTGTTTGGAACATAAAAACAGCCAAAAAGCCCACACCGACCTTAACGGTTTAAAGCGTTAGGTATCTATATTAGGGCGTGTCC
>NZ_JAPEHS010000060.1:0-15176 GCF_028823565.1 Psychrobacter sp. A3 | reverse complement strand
ATGACATTTTTAGAGTGTATCGACTATATATGCATAAAACATCAGTGAGCGGCAATGCGCCATGTGGCCCCAACGGGTAGAAGGGCAGCCATTAGCGCAGCAGATTGCTGCTGCATCAAGTAAAGAAAGTCGTCACTTTGGCAATTTATCCTGGTTTTGGCCTGCTTATTATGGGGCTTCTTGTTATAATACGCAGACCATTTACTTTGCATGGCAGAGATGCCTTTCTTACGGATTATGCCTTTATGATGACCATCGCCGGACAACCGTTTCTTACCGATTTTCAGACGCAGCAACTCATCAGTCAGTTTCAGCAAAAGACCGAACTAAATGTCAGCCAGATCCATACTCAGCAAGTATATGTGCTATCACGAAAGCTTGTTGATGAAGAGGCGCAAAAAGCGCGGGACTTGCTGGGCGTCACAGCGGGCACTGAGCTTGTTGCTGCAGAGGCCAATCAGATACAAGTGATCGTCGGGCCGCGTTTTGGGACGATCTCGCCATGGGCAAGTAAAGCGACCGATATTTTTAATAACTGCGACATCGCGCTCAATCGCGCTGAGCGTGTCGTGGTATATACCCTCACCGTTGCAGGCGGCACTACGGGCACTGATGACAAGCTGCCTGCTGCCGCTGAGCAGTTGTTATTTGACCGTATGACCCAGAGCTTGGTTTATGACTTAAACGACGTGAGCAAGTTGTTTGATGACGAACCACCAGCGGCGCTCAACCGTATCGATGTGATGGGTGAAGGACGCAGTGCGCTTGAGTCGGCCAATACTCAGTTTGGTTTTGCGCTATCGAGCGAAGACATCGACTATTTGATGAATGCCTATGTCAATGAGCTGCAGCGTAATCCGACCGACGTTGAACTGATGATGTTTGCGCAGGCCAACTCTGAGCATTGCCGTCACAAGATATTCAACGCTGAGTGGACAATCGATGGCAAAGTGCAGCCAAAGTCACTGTTTCAGATGATCAAAAACACCTATCAATCAAACCCGCAAGGCATCTTGTCTGCTTATAAGGACAACGCGGCGGTGATGGCAGGGGCAGAGGGGCTGCGTTATTATCCGGTGCCGACCGATGCGATGGATGCCAGCTCAATCCATCCGTATGACTTCCATCAAGAGGCCATCGATATCTTAATGAAAGTCGAAACCCATAACCACCCAACCGCGATTGCTCCTTATGCTGGCGCGGCAACGGGCGCAGGCGGTGAGATTCGTGATGAAGGCGCAACGGGCCGCGGCGGTAAGCCAAAAGCCGGTCTGACAGGCTTTCATGTGTCACATTTGCATATCCCTGAGATGCCTGAGAAGTGGGAGCAGTCTGGTCAATTAAGCACGCAGGATTACGGTACGCCAGATCGTATGGCGACTAGCCTTGAGATTATGACCGAAGCGCCATTAGGCTCGGCCAATTTCTCAAACGAGTTTGGTCGCCCGAACCTATGCGGCTACTTCCGCAGTTTTCAGCTTGATACCTCAGCGGCAAAAGACGGTAGCGAGATGCGCGGCTATCATAAGCCCATCATGCTGGCGGGCGGTTATGGCAATATCAAACGCAACCTTATTGAAAAAAACGCCATTCGCGAAGGGGATTTGCTTATCGTCCTTGGTGGCCCGGCGATGCAAATCGGTCTGGGCGGCGGCGCGGCATCGTCAGTCGATAGCGGTGAGTTGGATGAAGGTTTAGACTTTGCTTCAGTGCAGCGTGATAACGCCGAGATGGAGCGCCGCTGTCAAGAAGTTATCGATCGCTGCTGGGCCTTAGCTGGTAACGATATTGACGCTAGTAATGATAGTCAAGACGGCAACCCAATCGTCTCTATCCATGATGTTGGTGCAGGCGGCCTGTCAAACGCCATGCCAGAGCTGGTCGATGACCATGACATGGGCGCGCATTTAAACCTACGTAAAATCCCGTCGCTAGAAGCGGGCATGTCACCGATGGCCATCTGGTCAAACGAAGCACAAGAGCGTTATGTCCTCGCGATTCGCCCAGAGAGCAGAGCGCAATTTGATGCGATCTGTGCTCGTGAGCGCTGCCCGTATGCCATCTTAGGCGCGGCGACGGATATCCGTCAGCTTGTGGTGGATGATGAGCTATTGGACGAGCAGCCAGTCGATATGCCGATGCAAGTATTGCTCGGTGGTACGCCAAAGATGCAGCGCAGCTTTGAGCGTCAAGAGACTGAGTTGCCTGCGCTGGACTTGGCTGATATCAATCTAACCGAATCCATCAAAGATGTGCTACGTCATCCAACTGTCGCGAGCAAGTCTTTCCTTATCAGCATCGGTGACCGCTCGATCACCGGTATGGTAGTGCGCGATCAGTATGTGGGCCGTTATCAAGTGCCTGTCGCTGACTGCGCGGTGACAGCATCAGGTCTGGTGGCGCTAGATGGTCAGCCGATGACTGGTGAAGCCATGAGTGTCGGCGAGCGTACGCCTGTCGCCCTTATCAATCCAAAAGCCTCGGCGCGTCTGGCGGTTGGTGAAGCCATTACCAATATCGCAGGTGCTCGTATCGCACAGCTCTCTGACATCACCATGTCGGCGAACTGGATGGCGGCTTGTGGCGACGAGGCGGAAGACGCGGCATTGTTTGACGCCGTTCACGCAGTCGGTGAAGAGCTATGCCCAGCACTAGGTATTGCGATTCCAGTCGGTAAAGATTCGCTATCGATGCGTGCCAACTGGACGGATAACGATGAAGGTGGAAACCAAGATAAATCAGTGGTCTCGCCTATGAGTTTGGTCGTGACGGCCTTTGCACCGGTCGCTGACGTGGCAAAAACCCTCACCCCTGAGTTGATCAACGGCGATAGTGCGTTTTACCGTATTGACTTATCTAAAGGCAAGCTGCGTCTGGGCGGTTCAATCCTCGCGCAAACGGCAAGCCAACTGGGCAACGAATGTCCTGACCTTGAAAAGCCAAGCGACTTGATCGACTTCTTTAACTTTATCCAAGCGGGTAACGCGCAAGGCGTTATCAGCGCCTATCATGATATCGGTGATGGGGGTTTGCTGGCGACGATTGCAGAGATGCAATTTACCAGCCGTCAAGGTATCAAGCTGTCATTGGCTGATGACAATCTACTCGGTCAGCTGTTTAGTGAAGAGCTGGGCGCGGTCATTCAAGTATTACCAGAAAACGTCGCTGATCTCATGCAATTGGCAGAAGAATTTAACGTCAGCGATATGCTTAGCCTCGTCGGTCAAAGCACTGAAGAAGACAGCCTTATCATTCAAACCCCTGCTCTTATGGGTGACGATACCCTACGCTTTAGCCGTTCTGAGCTGCAGCAAGAGTGGAGCCAAGTTAGCTACCAAATCGCGCGCCGCCGTGACAACCCAGCGTGCGTTCAGCAAGAGTATGACTTGATCTCTGATGCCAGCCATCAAGGCCTGATCGCAGCGCCAAACTTTGATCTGAACCAAAAAATTGAAGAGCCATACTTAAATAGCCGCGACACTAAACCAAGAGTCGCTATCCTACGCGAGCAAGGCGTCAATGGTCAGACCGAGATGGCAGCTGGCTTTACCCAAGCGGGCTTTGAAGCGGTCGACGTGCACATGAGCGACTTGCTAGAAGGCCGTATCAATCTACGTGACTTCGACGGTTTGGTCGCCTGTGGCGGCTTTAGTTACGGTGATGTACTTGGCGCAGGCTCAGGCTGGGCGAACTCTATATTGTTCCATGACGAGCTGCGTATGCAGTTTGTGCGCTTCTTTGCCCGTGCCAACTCTATATTGTTCCATGACGAGCTGCGTATGCAGTTTGTGCGCTTCTTTGCCCGTCCGGATACCTTTAGCTTAGGTGTCTGTAACGGTTGTCAGATGATGGCGCAATTGAAAGATTTGATCCCAGGCGCAGAAAACTTCCCACGCTTTATCGCTAATAAATCAGCGCGATTTGAAGCGCGTACGGTCAACGTCAAAGTTGAGCGTACCAAGTCCATTCTGTTTAAAGGCATGCAAGATAGTATCTTACCTATCGCTGTCGCGCATGGTGAGGGTCTTGCCACCCTAAACGCTACTGAGATCGATGGTATGGCGAAGCACGGTCAGTTGGCAATGCGTTATGTCGATAGTCAAGGTCATCCGACTGAGACTTATCCATTGAATCCTAATGGCTCAGTCGGCGGCGTCACGGGTCTATGTAGTACCGATGGCCGCGTCACTATTATGATGCCGCATCCTGAGCGTAACCTAAAAGCCTATAACCACAGCTGGAGACCTGAGCAGTGGGACGAGGACGGCGCGTGGATGCGGATGTTCCGTAATGCGCGGGCTTGGTTGCGTTAAGATAATTTGAATTAGTTTAGATAATAAGAAAGGTGGGCTTTGGCTCACCTTTTTTTGTTTGGCGTTTTGGTTTTATTGGGAGCTAATCCTGCTTTTCGCTACTATCTTGGTCGTTCACTGGGGCGGTGGCTAAGGCTAGAGGCGTTCCAACATTCGAGCGACTACCTCTAGCGCCCAGTGACCAACCAAGTATATCCGCTGCAATCAGGGCTAAAACGCGCTCCTGAATGACCGTTTTATGATAAATTAGTCTAAACTTTAATTTTAGTATTATCGGTGCGCTGGATGCACCCCACGAACTCATTGTTTTCTTTGGAGATTAGAATGGACAATCAATCTGAACCGAATAAAGTCGAAAACAAGCCACACGAAAAATCAGATGATCATTTACCGAAAAAATGTGGCATTGTAATGCCTATTGCAAGTATGGAAGGCTATCCTGAATCTCATTGGAAAGATGTCAAAAGGATAATAGAATCTGCTATTAAAGAAGCTAATTTTGAAGCTGGATTGGTGAGTGATGCGGATGATATAGGCGTTATTCACAAACGTATTGTTCAGAACTTATATGATAATCCGATGATAGTTTGCGATATAAGCGGTAGAAATCCAAATGTCATGTTTGAGCTAGGATTACGTCTAGCTTTCGACAAACCAACAATTATTATAAAAGACGAAATAACACCTTATTCTTTTGATACATCTGTAATTGAACATCTAAGTTATCCAAAAGACTTAAGATATCATGACATTGAGATTTTCAAAGAAAATTTAAAAGATAGAATAAAAAAGACTTATAAAGCATATGAAAACGATCCTGAAAATTATTCGACTTTCTTGAAAAACTATGGTGATTTTAAGGCCCCATTAATTACTGAAGAGGTTGTCTCTATAGATAGATATGTATTAGAAGAGCTTAAAAGCCTTCAATCATCAGTTAGTCGCCTTTCTAGTTCTATGAACTCTAAATCTTCAAACCGCAATAATAAAACTCAGTTTGTCAGGAATGCAGCAGCACACCAACCAGATTTTCATGATCACGAAGAGTCAAATGTTTTAGAGTTTTATCTCGATAGAATAAGAAATAAAGACGAATTATATTTGAATGTGCATGAAGCTTTGGAACCAATTAGCCCGCTCATAAAAAACATAAGCTTTGATTCAGGGAAAATTTATATTACGGTAGCTGTTGGTAATCCTAATTTTGATGTAGTCGAGGAGGTAGTCTCTTCTATAGCAGGATTAGGCTATACTATAGAAGAGTTTGACCAGAACTATTATAGATTACATGAAGATTTTTGAGAAATAAGTGAGTCTAAAGTAGCTCGAACAGATAGTTAGTCCTATAATTTATTAACTACAATAGGTTATTATGGGTCTGAATAAGATTTGATTTATGTTGAATAAATATGCTTCAATCAGAATTTTGATTCAAAGCATCATGTTATATGATTATTTATCTTCTGACAGCTCTTTACCCTTTCTCTGAGCCTCAGCTATCAACTCATGAATCTTAGCGCTTTCTCTTAGCACGCAAGCCTCATAAGCCGACAGCTGCTCAGGCTCTTGTTCTTTTTGCTTTTCTTGCTCCTGCTCTTGTCTGGCTTTCTCTTCTAGGTATCTCTGTAGCTCGTCTTGTTCATTTTGCTTGTTGTATTGTGAGTTAGTCATGGATTATGTCTCCTAGCATTTTTATCACTTAATAAAAATCATCGCGACCCGCATACTTCTTATTGAGCGCTTGCAATATCGCGTAGGTTTCTCTATCCATATTCCCTGTTGGCTGCTCGGGACGAAAGTGCAGCTGAAACGCATAGACGACATCTCGGCTGGCTTTGTCCCACGCGTCTGTGTCATTGATTTGATAACCGTAATCACGAAACGCTTGCTTAATCTCGGGTATCGTCGCTGCGGCAAAGGCGTCTGGATGCATAAAGTACTGCTTATCAAATTCATCATACCAAGCGCCGATGCCATACTCATCATACAATCGCTGCCAAGGAAACTTGGCACCGGGGTCGATTTTACGTGAGGGTGCCATATCCGAGTGACCGATGATGTTTTTGGGTGAGATGTCATAGCGGGCGACGATATCTTGCACCAGCTCGGCGACTTTTTTAATCTGTAATTCATCAAATGCCACAAAATGCTCATACGGATGATAGTCGAGCGCGCCATTGTTTAGAGCATTGCGATATTCAGGTTTGATACCTGCATTTACGATCTCGATGCCGATAGAGGTATCGTTAAGTATCGTCCTACCGGCAAACCCGCTGTCGCCTGCATGCCAAGCGCGCTCGCTCTCATCTACCAAGCTATAAATCTTATCATCGTGTCTATCCAAAATCAGATAATGGGCGCTGACATTGCCTGTGGTCAGGGTTTTTATCGAGCGCTCATTGTCTGAGACGGTGTAGTGCAGGACGATGGTTTTGATGCGCTGGCTTTTGCCAGTCGATTGATAAGTGTCGCTATCGACGCTATAGCTTTTGGTGGTGGCGACTGGTGAAGTGGTCGTGACGCAGCCAACCAAAGGTAGGGCTAAGCCAAGTGCTAAGAAGATGTTTTTTACCATGAAATGCTCTGTTTAGATAAAGAGTATATGTCGCTGTCCACTTATATTTTAACCACCTATTATTATCAGATGATGTCTAAAGATTTTGCTGATTGTATTCAGCCCCTTTTGATCTTCTTCGCCAATACCTTTTTCCAACTCTCTTCCAAACATTCTATCGCCAACCACGGCTCTATAATATCAGCGTCAAACTTCTCTTTTGCGTTCGAGAGTTCCCATAAGGTCTCTAACGTGGCAAACGGGTAGGGACGCTCGACCAGATAGACAGGCAAACCTGCATCGACCATCCCATCGCGCACCACCTGAAAGTACCAGCCAGCGATGCCTTGTTTGCTTACCCATGCCGCGATGTTGGGCACTTTGGTAAACTGGCCGATTTGGTCGTTTATTTTGTAGCAAGGCCGGCGCGGCTGGACGATACGCAGCTGGAGGCTGGCAGCATTCTCTATTTCACCATACTGAAAAACATCACCGATACAGACGCTAGACTCTTCCATCTCAGGCAGGTCATTTACTGCTTCAGTGATGAGGTTTTCGCCGAGTGTGCCGACCCGTACGTTAAGGTCAAACGCTGCATTGATCTTGGTATAAGTGGCGCACGGCAGCTGGTGCACCGCTTTTAGCGGGCCGCCATGATGCTTACGATCGGCTTGTTCGTCTGTGGTCAAGCCCATAAAGTCAACGGCGACAGGGGCGCTAATCGGTGCTTTGTCAATCGCGCTCATGGCTTCGCGGGCGAATGGCATGGCTTTGCCTGCGCGCACCTCTATCAAGGTCGCGATATGCAGCGGTAACGGGTGATTAAAATCTGTATGAACGTTTGGGGTAGTGGTGTTGGCAATGGCAGTACTCATGGCGTGTCCTAGTAGATGATTATCTAGAGATAAAATGGTTTTATCATGACATCATAGTAGCGCAAACGCGGCGCAGTTGCAGTCTTGTTGATCAAAACCCAAAAAAAAGACCAGACGGGTTCGCTGGTCTTTTTTGTATCACTTGTATATGCGTCTGTAGAAAAGACAGCTGGTGGCCGTAGATTAATTGCGGCGACCGGCTTTCTTTTCGCGCGGGGTAGCGACCAGCTCAGCTAGGCTCTCAGGCGATGACCACAGACCCTCTAGGTCATAAAACTCGCGGGCTTGCGGGGTCATCATATGCACGACGATAGCGCCTAAGTCGATCAAGGTCCAATCCGAGTCGTTACCGCCTTCACGGCCAAGTGGCATAAAGCCTGCTTGCTTGACTTCGGCTCCGACGCTGTCAGCCATCGCGCGGACGTGGCGCTTTGAGGTACCGTTTGCGATGACGATACGCTCCATGACATCGGTTAGGCTCTCTACATTCATCACGGTGATGTCTTTTGCTTTCATGTCATCGAGGGCGCTTTCTACAACGGCTAAGCATTCTTTTAAACGGTCGTCAGTCATGGTATTGGTCATAAATTTTCATCTCTTAAATCGTAAATATATAAAATAAAATGTTAAAGCATCCGTCTGCCTAGGACGACATTGTCAAAGTGACCATTATGTCAAAGTGGCTATCAAGCCAGTAGTCCAATCATTAGCCAAAACATCAGTCAGCGTATCAGCGGTCAAGTCATAGAGGGGCGAGCGTGGCAAAATAACAAAGATAAGGCGATTTTAACGGAATTGCGCCGCAGAATATAGCTGATGGGCGATAATATAATGATAAACAGCAGGATTTAGCCATTTAGCGAGTGGATCGGGCGGGTTCATAATAACATTGATAGCGGATGCTGCGGTCATTTGCTCGTCTCTGACTGGCTTGGTATGGTTGCCAGCCGTGCTATCAGGCACCGCTTCGCTATCACCACGGGACTGCTGCTGTAGCGTTTGCCGTATCTGCGTGCTGGAGATGGCTGCTACTTGCCGCATGTCTATATAAATGCGGCCAGACGCTGGGTTTTTCAAGACCGCCTGCTCTATCGTAGGGTCTGTAGGCGTTTGTGACTGCCGTCTGCAAAGGTGTGGGCAGCCAATATTGCAGCGCTTGTCTGGCGTTATCCGTATCAGGGAGTGGCATAGTATCGCGATAAAAGACCCACAGATGTACATAATCGGTCAGCTGTAGACCATCTTGCCATTTATCCAAACTGCGGGCGCTGTCCATACCCATGATAAATATCAAGCTGTCGGCAGGATAACGCTGGCGCAGGGTGCGCACGCTATCGATGGTATAGACAGGCGGCGGCTGCCAAATCTCAAGCTCATCTATGTATAGTGGCGTGCCTTGTATCGCCAGCTTTAGCATGGCCAAACGATGCTTAGGGTCGCTGCTTTGGCGCTTGAAGGGTGAGCGCGAATTGGGCAACAACGACACATAAAGCGCGCGCTGCTGCGCTTGGGCGAGTGGTAGCAGGCTTTGATAGACTGCCATCGCCATCTGTACATGCCCGCGATGGACAGGGTCAAACGAGCCGCCAAGATAGGCGCGAATGGCAGGTGCAGGTTGCGCAGGTTGCAGGGCGGTGTTTGACATAGATAAGCGAATAAAAAGCGAATAAAAATGTAGTGGCTCAAAGACGTGAGATGAACTATAGCATCATTGTGAGCGTGTGGCAGCAGATATCATGAAAAGCGCGTTATATTTGCTTAAATCTCACTAATAAAAAACCGACCATCAGTATGACAGTCGGTTAAATAACAGAAAGATAAAAGACCGTGCGACGCGAGGCAAGCGGTGATTAAATCAAGTCGCTATAGGCTTGGATGGCGGTCAGGGCGATGGTATAGATGATATCATCGACCAGTGCGCCGCGAGATAGGTCATTTACCGGCTTGTTGAGACCTTGTAGCATGGGGCCGACGCTGACCACATTGGCACTACGCTGTACGGCCTTATAAGTGGTGTTGCCTGTATTTAGGTCTGGGAAGATAAAGACATTGGCTTGGCCTGCGACAGGAGAGTCGGGCGCTTTTTGTTTGCCGACACTCATCACAGAGGCAGCATCATACTGTAGCGGGCCATCGACTTTTAGCTCAGGCGCCCGCTCGCGGACGATTTGGGTGGCACGCGTGACTTTTTCCACATCCGCGCCGCTCCCTGATGAGCCAGTAGAGTAGCTGATCATGGCAACTTTTGGATCGATACCAAAGGCGGCGGCCGACTGCGCTGACTGAATAGCAATCTCGGCGAGCTCTTCGGCATTTGGATCTGGGTTGATGGCGCAGTCACCATAGACCACCACTTGCTCAGGCAGCAGCATAAAGAACACCGACGATACTAAGGAGTATTGCGGTGCGGTTTTGATGAGCTGAAAGGCAGGGCGCACAGTGTTTGCCGTGGTATGAATAGCACCAGATACCAAGCCGTCGACTTCGTCTAGCTGTAGCATGACCGTTCCTAAATAGACCGTGTCTTTTAGGTATTCGGCGGCCACTTCTGCACTGGTCTTACCTTTGCGGCGCTCGACGACCGCAGCGATATATTTGCTCATATCAAGGCTATCGGGATCGATGATCTCAAGGTCATCAGGAATGGTCAGATCGCGGTTTTTGGCCACTTGCTCGACATCGGCGCGCTTGGCGAGCAGCACACAGTTGGCAATACCGCGGCTTTGACAGATGCAGGCCGCTTCGACCGTACGTGGTTCTGTGCCTTCTGGTAGGACGATGCGTTTTTTGGCTTGTTGGGCTTTTTTGACCACTTGATGACGAAACGCAGAAGGCGACAGGCGCGGCTCATGGTTTTGGCTAAAGTACGTCTTAATCCAGCTCAAATCTAAGTGCGCGGCCACATAACGCGCCACTTCATCAGCGCGCTCGGTGTCGTCACTTGGAATCTCAGAGCTCATATGCACAAGGCTCTGTACCGTCTCGTAGCTGTCGGATTCGACACTCATGACCGGAATGCCCGTTTTGAGCGCCGACTGCCATAGCTCAGCGACGGTGGCACTTGGCTCGACGCCGCCTGTCAATACCAGTCCTGCCAGCGGGATACCATTGATACAGGCCAAGCCTGCGGCCAATAGCAAATCATCGCGATCGCCTGGTACGACGATCAGGGTGCCGCGTTTAAACACCTCGTCGACACGTGACACCGAGCGTGCGGTGAGGCTAATGCGGGTGATGCGGCGCGATTTGGCTTCGCCGACATTGAGCCACTTGGCATCAAGCTCGGTGGCGATATCCCACGTGCGAGGCACAGACAGCGAGTCACTAAACGGCACCACCCCGATCAGGCGAAATGCATCGGTATTAAAAGTAGGGGAGAGGCGCTGCACCTCTTGTATAAAGGTGTCATCTAAGCTGACGATGGCCTCGCCTGGTGCGACGGGCTGCGTCTCAAAGGTATTTGGCACGTCGTGTACGCGCATCAAAATCACCCCAAGAGTACGGGCGCTGACGATACCGCCGAACTCGCGCGCGTGCACATCGATTTTATCTGCCAAATGCGCCGGATTTTTGGTGTCGGCCGTGCTGACAAAGATGATTTTGGCATCGAGTGCGTGTGCGATGGCGCGGTTGATTTGTGAGGCATAAGAGGTTTCTGTGGTTGGCACCAGACCTTCACAGATGACCACGTCATGATTGTCGCCAATCGTATGATAATTGACCACCACTTCTTCCATCAAGTCGTCTAGGTTGTCATCACCCAGCATACGCTCAACGCGTTGACGGCTGATCGATTTTGGTGGATTGAGACCAAAAGCATGCATGGTCAAAGCGCTGGTACTGTCCAAGCTATGCTGCTTATCAAAGGTATCATCTTGCAAAAACGGCTTCATAAAGCCGGCTTTGATACCGTTATAATCAAAAGCGCGAATCAGGCCGAGCGCCGCTGATGTCACACCGATACCGCGACTAATGGGAACAAGTAAAATGGTTTGCATAGTGTATCCTACGGTTTATTGTATTTTTAAAGCGTGTTCATCCTTGCCAGAATGAGTCAGATAGATGCCGCGCTTTTTGATAGCGATCATCAAAGGCACGGACAAAAACGCTGACAAACCCATCCTCACGATGGATCTGTCAGCAGACAGGATCTAGGTGAGGCTCAAGGCTTCACGGGTTTCTTGAGCGATGCGGCATTCTTCGTCCGTTGGGACGACCCAAAGCTCCAAATGGCTGTCCTCTGCGTGGAAACTGCCTTCGCTACCGCCAAACAACCCTGCGTTTTTGTTGGCATCGACCTTGATACCAAAATGACGCATCACCTCTAAGATACGAGTACGTGTGGTGACCGAGTTTTCACCGATACCACCGGTAAAGACGATACCCGTCAGCTCAGGCAGCGCACAGCTTAAGCTGGCCAGATATTTACCCACGCGGTAGCAGAACATCTCGATAGCCAGTTTGGCATCTTGGTGGCCTTCGTTGGCCGCTTCTTCGACTGTACGCAGGTCGTTCGATAGCCCTGAAATACCCAGTAGGCCACTTTCTTTATTGAGCATCGCATCGATGTCTTCTAAGCTCATATCGAGCTGGCGCTTTAGGTGCATGTGCAAACTTGGGTCGACATCGCCACTACGGGTGCCCATCATCAAGCCCTCAAGCGGGGTCAGCCCCATGCTGGTATCCAGACTCTTGCCATCATAGACGGCGGTCGCCGAGCAGCCGTTGCCCAGATGCGCGGTCAGCCAGCCATGTGGGCCCTTTGTTTGAGTGATTTCACTGGCGCGCTCTGAGACATAGGCATGAGAGGTGCCATGAAAGCCATAGCGGCGGATTTTATGCTCTTCATAGAGAGCTTTTGGTATTGGGTAGCGAAACGCCACTGGCGGCATGGTTTGGTGAAAGGCGGTATCAAAAACCACCACCTGCGGAATCTCAGGGTAGATGGCTTGTACCGCTTCGATGCCCAAAGCGTGAGCTGGGTTGTGTAGCGGGGCCAATATTTTTAGGCGTTTGACTTCGTCTAAGACATGCTCGTCGACACGTACCGCTTCTGAGTACTCGCGGCCACCATGGACCACGCGGTGTCCGACAGCGATAAAGTGATATTGCTCTAATAACTCAAGGATTTTTTGTAAGGCCAGTTTGTGCCGGCCGCCTGGGATAGAGATTTCTAGCTTATCGCCATTGATGGTGGTGTGTTTGATACGGGCGGTGTCAAGGCCTAAGTTTTCGGCCAGCCCAGTGATACGGATAGAGTTGTCTTCGCTGATGAGGGCGTATTTGATAGAAGAAGAACCGCAGTTGAGGACTAAGGTAGGGTTGGTTAGGGTGGATGTTTCTGCGTTTTGGTCGTAAAAATTGGGATTTAGGCTGTCGCTCATATTCTCTCTATCCTTAGATGATTTTTGTTAAATGGTGACTCAACAAATGAGTCGCGGGGTAATACACAAAAACCAGCGATATCCAAGCTGACATAGGTCAAGCAAGCATATGGCTGATTTGAGGTATCCTTGGCTGTCACGGTCGATCAGTGTGTGTTGAGTTGCCCGCTAGCACCCAAACACAGCCGCAAGGTCCATCTATAATGTAACACATTTTTGTGGCTACACCATGATAACTATCGGGGTTAAAGCCATAAATCGTTGCTTGGCAAATACAACTGTACACCGAGTGTACTCAATATCTATCGAGCGTTAACACAAAAAATAGCAGCCAATAAAAATTGTAAGAAAGTTTGTCTAAATCAGGATAATGCGCTTTTTTGTGTTCAAAAACTGTCCGTTTGTCCGCCAATAAAACGATGAGGAATTTATTACCCTATCATATTCAGTATAGAGGACGCTTTATGTCATAATGCGATTACCCAATCCGCCCATGGACGCTTTTTTGGCGGACTCATTTGCTTATTTATAGTAGATTCTAAATAAAACAGATACACTATATTTCGACGCGGAACTGGCATAAATTTTTTTGGCGTGCTGTGCCTGCACAGACAGATGCGGCGCAAAACTCATCCCAGTCGCACTGTATCAGTTTTTATACTGAGCTCACTATATATTGTTATGTTATATATACCACACTGTTATATACACCATTATCGGTTATTCACATAGGTCATCCACGCTATGCTTTTCACTCGCCGCTCGACCCATCTCCAGAACGCGACCAGCGCAGTCGCCCATCGCCGCGCCAGCCTTACTTCTATGAAGCCAGTATTTATTGTGAGTGCCGTATCACTGCTGACTTTGTCAGGCTGCGGGCAAAAGGGCGACCTGTATCTGGTGGGTGATAGCAACCAAACGGTGCAGCAAAGCACAGAGGCGCTCGGCAGTACCAACCATCCGCAAGATGCCGCCTTTGCTGGTATTGATGATGATAAGCATCAGCCGCGCGATGACTGGCAGCTACCAGCGCCCAGTACCGATCCCAACGACTACTAAGGCAAATGACCAAACTAGTAAGTTATGAATTCACTAACTCACTAAGCAACTAGCAACTAGCAACTAGCAACTAGCAACTAAGCATCGCAGGGTAGCCGCTCTTAGTATAAGCCAGCTTGTGAGCTTGATTGTCTCAGTGTCCACACTGTTATGGCAGTTTTTGGGGAGTCGTTTATATGCTAGCCATACCATCTTTGATAGGGCTGTTGCCGCGCTAGTCGTGCATTTTTGTCCTTGCCATCTTCTTAATACCTTGATCAATGTAGAGATATTTATATGAGTCATTCTGAGCAAAAAATCGGCGAATCCGTCACTACCCATACCGCACAAGGGCTGTATATCGACCCGCAGGCGCTCACCGCCCATCTGCCTACGCTGGCTTATCGCGATGGCGCACTGCATATGGAGCAGGTCAATATCGATGAGGTGGTCAAGCACTACGGCACGCCATGCTATGTATACTCCAAACAAGCAATATTGGACGTTTATCACGCCTATAGCAAAAGCTTTGCCAGCGTAGAGCATCAGATATGCTACGCCGTAAAAGCCAACTCAAACCTTGCGGTGCTAGGGGTGCTGGCACAGGCGGGCGCTGGGTTTGATATCGTCTCACGCGGCGAGCTAATGCGCGTGCTGGCGGCAGGCGGTAGGGCTGATCGCGTGGTATTCTCAGGCGTCGGCAAAACCTATGGCGATATTGAGTATGCCCTCACCCAAGGTATCGGCTGCTTTAACATCGAGTCTATCAGCGAGCTTGCGTTGATCAACGAGGTGGCAAAGACGCTGGATAAGCCTGCACCGATCTCGCTACGTGTCAATCCAGACGTCGATGCCAAGACCCATCCGTATATCTCAACGGGCCTAAAAGACAATAAGTTTGGTGTTGCGCACCAAGAAGCGCTCGCGCTCTATCAGCAAGCCGCGACTTTGTCGCATATCGATATTGTCGGTATTGATTGTCATATTGGCTCGCAGCTGACAGAAGTGGCGC
>NZ_JAPEHS010000005.1:0-69647 GCF_028823565.1 Psychrobacter sp. A3 | reverse complement strand
AGTTTTTTACCGTTTACTTCTACCCAAGCATCACCGTTATCCGCTTTGGCGATTTTGTATGGCACCATGCCGATGTCTTTTTGTACCACTTTGTCATCAAAACGGCGACCGATCAGACGCTTGATCGCAAACAAAGTGTTTTTTGGGTTGGTGACCGCTTGACGCTTAGCCGATTGACCAACGAGGATTTCGTCGTCTTTATAAGCGACGATAGAAGGTGTGGTACGGGTACCTTCAGCGTTTTCGATGACTTTGACTTTGTCACCTTCCATCACTGCCACACATGAGTTGGTTGTACCCAAGTCAATACCAATTACTTTACCCATAATCAAATGCTCCTAATGTATATTTTAAATATAACTACTTATATCTTCAGACCATAGTCGGTCACTTATTGCTATATATCGGTTTGCCTGTCGGTTTTTTCAAGGCAATCATCAAGCAAAAAATTGTCTTTTGTGTGATTTTTTGTCAAAACCCTTTATATAAGTAAGGTTTAGATGCTTAAAATCAAGTAAAAAATCCTACTGACCCACGCGTACCATCGCTGGACGTAGTAGGCGACCATTTAGGCTATAGCCTTTTTGTAGCACTGTACCGACCACATCAGCGTCGGCATCGGCATCGATACCCACCGCTTCGTGAACATCAGCATTGAACTTTTCACCCTGTGGGTCAATCACTTCGATACCGTTTTTGTTGAGGACAGACAGCAGGGCTTTGTGCGTCAGTTGCACGCCTTCGGTAACCGGATCGCTGGCGTCGGCGTTTTCAATCGCACGCTCTAGATTATCAACGACTTCCAATAGCTCTTTGGCAAATTTTTGTAGGGCAAATTTTTTGCTCTTATCGGCTTCTTGCTCCATGCGTTTTTGCGCATTGTAAGCTTCGGCATTGGCACGGGCGGTGGTCTCACGGGCTTGCTTGACCTCGCCTTCGAGCTCAGCAATACGTGCTTTGAAAGTGTCGATATCGATTTCGTTGTCGATGGTGACTTTTTCATCTGAATTGTTTTTTGGATCAAACTCTTGCATGGTTTCTTCTAAAATACTGTCATTATGCTCGACATTGTCGTGCGCCACATTGTGCTCAGGGGATTTGTGGTTATTGTTTTGCTCGCTCATGATAGCTCCTTAGAATTTTAATAATGACGATTGATGTATGGCACAACAAACCTGCTGGCAGCAAGTCATGCTGTGCTCTTATTAGTCTGCGCTTTTATTAGATAATCAACAGATATCACTGATTTTTTGCGAATATGCTTTGATAGCTGATTGATAAAGGTGATGAGGACAAATTTCAAGCCTTGCGCTGAGGATTTTTTCCCATTTACAACAATTGCTGTACCAACGAGCGTGGGACTAGAGATATGGCGCTGACAACGGCATAAGCAGTGAGGCCAAACATTGAAACAAAACGTTGGAACAAACAGGCAAATCTAGCCAATTTATTTTGCAAGAGGTACCCTCCTACTGGTATTGATTTACCTTTATAGCTCACACCCACTACCAAACCTTTGGTTTATTCCGAAATTTTTACGGTTTTCATTCAATCCATTACCAAAATATACTCAATTTTGTTTTCTTTTACTTTACTATGGCCAAAAACATCTGTTATTTCAAACACTAACCATCATGTATCCGAGGTGTTATGTCTCACTCAACCATATCGCTCAACACCTTATTAAATAGAGCGTTGATCAATCTAAAGCGCTCAAACGAGCTAGCGCCTGAGAACGAGCTAGCGCCTGAAGAAATAGAAGCTGTACCAAAAGATAGCGCTAAGCGTCAATGCTTTGCGTTAAAAAGCACGTGTTTGGGTTATCAGCAAGTCGTTAATCATCAAGCGCATACCTTGCATTATGCGATGAAAGGGCTGAGTTATTTGCCATTGCCGCTATTAGAAAGTTTGGTCAGCTACCTTGGCGGCCCGACTTCTAAGCAATACTTGCATGCCGATGCCCATCTACGGCTGATTTTGGCGATAAATAGTAAGCTAAAAACCCCGCTTGAGCTGACGCCGATGCCTAAGCTGCGTGAGAGGTTCGCTGCCGATGCCGTGGCCATGCAGTCTCCAAAGGTATGGCAACAGACGGGCGATACGCTGATGGATAATATAAAGCGCTTTCGCAAAAAAGGTGAGGTCAGCGTTCGTTGGACTGATAAGGTGATTGCAAATGCTGATGATGGCGATATGACCATTCGCTGCTATCAGCCAGACGCTAGCACTTATAGAAAGACAATCAAAAAAGGCAGCGTACACAATCCTGATGAGACTGTGTTGCTGTTTTTTCATGGTGGTGGGTTTTGTATCGGCGGTATCGATACGCATCACGAGTTTTGTCATGCGCTGAGCCAGCAGACTGGCTGGCCTGTCGTCAGTGTCGACTATCGATTGGCACCTGAGCACCCCGCCCCAGCCGCGCTAAAAGACTGTATCAGCGCTTATGCTTGGCTGGCCGAGCATTGTCATATGTTTGGCGCGCTGCCATCACGTATCGTCTTGGCAGGCGACAGCGCAGGTGGCGGTTTATCTACCCTTATTGCTCAGCAGCTCACCGCCCCTGCCAAACAAGCTTGGGCAGACCTAGGCGAAGCGGGGCAAGATATGTTTGCGCTGTTAGAGCGTCTGCCTCAGCCACTTGCGCAAATGCCGCTTTACCCTGTTACCGATATCGAGACAGACTATCCAAGCTGGGAGCTATACGGCGAAGGCTTGTTGTTAGATCATGATGATGTGGCGGTGTTTGACGCGGCATGTCTAAAAAACAGCCCCTTACCGCGACAACACATTCTCAACTCGCCTATGCTGGGGGACAACAGCCACGTCTGCCCCACTTATATCGTCACCTCAGAGCTGGATGTGTTACGTGATGAAGCTTTTGCGTATGCAGAGCAACTAAAGACACATGGCATATCGGTGAGAAACTATACGGTACTTGGTGCGCCGCATGGTTTTATTCACTTTATGAGCATTCATCAGAGGCTAGGATTAGAAACCCGCAAAATCATCCACGGTTTTGCCAGTTTTGTCCGTGAGGTCATTCGTGAGCAGGGGCAGTTAGCGGCCTAATGACTGACTGCTTTGGCGCGCTGACTATGACGACGGCTCAGCAATGGCACCTCTGGGCGTCAGGGTAATCATCCAAATCTCAGAGCGCGTCCCCAGTCGAAACGGTACCGGCCCAAAGCCATATCCCGATGTCACCAAAAACTGTGTCTCCCCTACCACCTTAGCGCCATAATGTAGGGGCGCAAGCCCGCGCATCAATAACGTTAATGGAAATATCTGGCCGCCATGCGTGTGCCCTGCTACATGCAAATCTATCGGTAAAGAACTGATTTCGTCTATCATAGCTAGCCTTTAGACGCTCTTTCATCAATGCTTCACGCTTTTTACATAAAACCTCATATAGTCGAATCCAAATAAACCAGATGCATGGCGCTCGGGTCGCTCAAAGTAGCGTGGCTATTCATTTAAACGCGGAACTGGTATAAATCAGTTATATGGTTTCACGTGAAACACCTCTAAGTTAAAACCTCTCACAGCAAAGTCAAATATATCCATTCGTTTAGCGCTACGATTTGGGAGTCGTTAAACCGCCTATTATGATGGCGCTACATAACCCTGACATACCCACCAATGTCGCCAAATAAAAGAGCCCAAGATCTACCGAATTCGCTATCAGCATTACGATGAGGCTAAACGGAACAGTCGCCATAAATCCCAATACTCCTAACGCAAGCCAGCTGTTGATTGTTTTAAGATGCAGCTTAAAATATATAATGACACCTGCAGTTATCAAAGCAGGAAATAGACCCGCTATCATCTTGAAACCAAGACCTTCGAACATGTTTGTTATGAAGTACTGAAAATCAAACCCTTGCATATTTCTTGGCAAAGCGCCGTCCAGAAAAAACAATATAAAATTCATCGCATTGGCCCCGATCCACCCACCAAGTAGTGCGAAGCTGACAACAATCCTTAACCACGGATAAGGCTTGCGAGCGTACTGTTTTGTTAGTGTGATACTTGAGTCTTTGCTTTTTTTGATAGCCATAATTAGGCACCAGTTTTATCATATCAAGGCGGATGGTAAACGGGTTGTATTTGTTTCACATGAAACAACTCCGTAGACCGTTTTTTTATTTAGCGCTATTTCGTCTCTAAGGCTTGCATGAGCGTAGGATATCGAAACTCATAACCCGCCGCTAATAACGCTTGTGGCAATACTTTTTGACCATCAACTAGTAGTGTCGACATCTCACCAAATATCAGCTTTAGTAAAAATTCTGGTAAAGTAAAAAATGTTGGACGATGTAGCCAGGTACCTACGGTTTTGGTAAAAGTATGATTGGTTACAGGATTAGGCGCAGTTAAGTTGTAGACCATGGCTGGCGTATCATTTGTGGTTTTTAGTGAATTATCATTTGTGGTTTGACTGTTGTCATAATCAGCAAGGTGCTGCTCAATGATAAATATCACAGCGCCGACCCAGTCTGCCCGACTGATCCAGCTCATGATTTGCTTGCCATCGCCCAATTGTCCACCAACGCCCATTTTAAATGGGGTCAAAAGCTTGGCAAGCATCCCGCCATCAGGATGAATCACCACACCAGTGCGCACGATTGCCACAGGCACACCATGTTCAGTGGCTTTAAGCGCTAACTGCTCCCAATCATCACATAATTTATGAGCAAAATCTGTCTCAAAACCACTACTTTCTGTCAATGGTTTATCGCCTTGTGTGCCGTACCACCCTATCGCTGAACCACTAATCAATAATTTGGGCTTGCTGCGGCTGCGAGCGATAAATGCCAACAATGCCTCAGTAGGCCGGATACGGCTCGCCATCAGCTGCTCTTTGCGACTATCGCTCCAGCGCGAGTCAGCAATACCTGCTCCCGCTAGGTTTATTATCACATCAAAACTTTTATCAGTCTTTGTAAGCTCATCATAAGTCATCATAGTGATATCGTCAGGGTGCGCCTGGTTACTATCACGCGTCAGCCAAGTGACTTGTAGTGACTTTTTTCGCTCACGATACCGTGCCATGATTTCGTCGCTAAATGCTCGACCCAAAAACCCTGAACCACCACTGATTAAGATATGCATGTCTGACTCCTTATTCATGTCGCCAACTATCTGTATCTTCAACTCTTTGCTTAAGATAAACGCTGTATCACCATCATCGTCTTCTTTTACCGTGATATCAAAACGACTTTCACAGGTTTTTGGTAACGTCTTTTGGTCTAGGACATCTCTTCAATTCAATCAATAGTCATCTAAATGGGTGAAAAATGAAGACACGCTCTAGTGACCAATACCTATAAAATAACTGGCCTTCTTTCATCCATTTAGATATCTACTCGTCTCTAAGCAAAACGCTTACGGATAGGGCACTCACTGTCATTACTGTTTTGGTACGTGTCTTTTATGACACTCCAGCGACGCTTCATGTGCTTTATAACGGTAGTGCGGCTGGGTAGTACAGGCGCATTGGTCAAGTGAGGTGCGGCTGCGTCCAAACGCTTGGCAAGCGTTGGCAGATGGTTGGATGGTATCGCAGGAAACAAATGATGCTCTACATGATAAAGTAAATTAAATGTCAGCAGATTTACCAGAGGATTGCGCTCAGTGCGAGCTATCGTCTCGTCACAGTCGTGATGCACGCCCCATACAGCGATGATACCGACACTGGCGTTGGCCAACATCATCACCACAAGATGATATAGCACCACCTGCCCAAGCACCGTAGACGCAGCAAACACGCTCATCATCAGGGCGCCCATGATCACCAATGCTATCAATCCAAACTCTAGCCAAGCCAGCATCCTATGACGGCGACTGCTCAAGCGCAGCCCTTGACGGTAGATAGCCAACCGATACGTGATACCGCCGAGCAGTGCTTGCTGCCATGATGCCTTTGCCAAACGACCCTCAACGTCGTGATCGCCTAATGGGTCTCGATGATGCGCCATGTGAGTGGCTCGGATACTATGTAAGCTGGTCATCAATAGCACACTAAGCAGCAACAAAATAGCAGTGGTCAGACGCCGACCTGCACCTAAACTATGGTGATAACCATCATGCGCTTGACGAAAAGCGGCGGCAAAAAACAGATAAGACGCACAGCACGCAAGGAAAATTTATACCAGTTCCACGTTGATATATAATGTATCTGTTTTATTTAGAATTGACTATAAGACGATATGATATATAGTCAGATTAATACAAAACCCAGTCCAACCTACTTATGCTGTGTGTCTGATTTTCTGTAAAGCATGAGTGGGCGCTAACGAATAATCAGACCTGTGCGCGCGTCACGGATTTGGCTCGGCAGCGTATATCCCAAGGTATCAGCCTGTAAGTAGCCGATTCGCTCAGAAAAATACGCATAAGCTTCAGAGAAAGTCATGGCAGGCGGCTGGCCTGAAGGGTTACAGCTGGTGGAGACCAGCAGGCCAAAAGGGTTTTGCTCACTGACCAACTGCTGGCACAGCTGCTGGATAAGCGGATGAGAGATGACCCGTACTGCCACGGTTTGATGCTGGCCGGTTATCCAATGAGGGATACTGGTGCTTAGTGTTTGCGGAATAGGCAATAGCCATGTATGCGCTTGTTGATACTGCGGCTGGGTGTTGTCGCTGTCCGTCTGCCAGCTTGCCAAAATAGGCTGACGCTGAGCCTGTGTTAAAGGCGCAAGCAGCGGCGCTAAACGCTCGGCACTATCGGTAATAACAATCATGCCTTTGGCGATTGGTCGCTGTTTGATGGTCAAGATGCGCTGTACGGCGGCTTGATTATAAGGGTCACAGCCGATACCCCAGACACTTTCGGTTGGATAAGCAAGTAGCTGGCCATTTTTTAGCCAAGTAGCAGCTTGGCTGACAGAGTCGGCCAAAACGGAGGAAGATGGTTTCATGATGGAGGTACAAAAAATAAAAAGGTAGAAACTTATCATACCACAGCAAAAAGCCAATCTAAGACAGCCACTCGCAAAAATAGCATTTTTTAGACACGCAAGTAACGCCCGCCTTGTACGCTGATGAGACCCAATAGCTCAAGCTCCATCAGCTGCCCGATCAAAACGGGTGCTTCAAGCGTGGTGGCCAGCAACAGCGCATCCAAATCTTGCCCATGCCAATCAAGCTGCTCATATACTGGCTGCAAGTGTTTGGGAGCCACAGGGTCCGGGTGATGAGCTGTCGTAGATGGCAGCGGGCTCCCTGCAGTATTGGCAACCTGTGCTGATGGTGTGGCGTTATCATTATCAGAAGGTGTGCGTTTGTTCGGCGGCACGCGACTACCAAAACCTTTCTGGTGGCTAAGCTGACTGCTGACATCTTCAATAACCTGCTGAGGATGATAAATCAACGTCGCCCCTTCGCGTATCAAATGGTGGCAGCCTTCAGCATTGCTATTGTCAATATGGCTTGGCACCGCAAAAACTTGCTTGCCTTGCTCTGAGGTCAAGCGCGCGGTAATCAGCGAGCCACTTTGAATGGTGGCTTCGGTGACAATGGTCGCTAGACTGAGTCCTGCGACCAAGCGATTACGGCGTGGAAAGGTATGCTTGTGCGGCGGCGTATGCGGTAGCAGCTCACTGATGATACAGCCGCCCTGCTCGATGATTTGACTAAATAGCTGGTCGTGATGATTGGGATAATTGACATCAATTCCTGTGCCCATTACCCCGATCGTCCGGCCTTGATGGGCTAAGTCTGTCTGTGCCAGTGCGCCTAGATGTGCGCGTTTATCTACCCCCATGGCCAGCCCGCTGGTGACAATGTAGCCTGCCTGCGCTAAGTACTGCGCCATATCAAAGGTGATTTTTTGTGCGTGGGCGGTGGGCTTGCGACTACCGACGATGGCGATTTGGGCTTGGTGCAGACGAGAGAGGTTACCGCGATAAAACAACACTGGCGGCGGATCATAGATCTGTAGCAGCTGGGCAGGATAGTCCGCTTGATCGGCAAACAGTAATCCATAGCGCCCTTCTACGCATGCTTGTTGGATTTTGTCGATATTAGCGCGTGTTTGCGCTGGCTGCTCATGGCGTTTGAGATGGGTATAATGAATACCCAGCTGCCGCCAAGCCTCTACTGTCGCCGTCCACGCCAGCTGTGCACTACCAAAGCTCGTCGTCAGCTTGTGATAAGCAGACAATGACGCATTCACCTCATACCATAGCGCCACTATGGCGCGCTGCTCGTCTGATAAAGAAGGAGTGACTGCTGTCATCATCGTTTGGCTCGCCTCCGCTAAGATC
The DNA here is from genome assembly GCF_028823565.1 of Psychrobacter sp. A3. NCBI lineage: Bacteria > Pseudomonadati > Pseudomonadota > Gammaproteobacteria > Moraxellales > Moraxellaceae > Psychrobacter > Psychrobacter sp. A3. The sequence continues at coordinate 61,375 of NZ_JAPEHS010000005.1, read as the reverse complement.
GGGTGCTCATCTCAAAACCTTGTACTGTATTTGGCGTTTTAATAAACGATCACCGACATTCAGTGGCAGCTCAGAATCCAGTACATAGGCATAGCTGATATGTTCAAACGTATTAAAAACCATCAGCATCCCACTTGGCTCGTTTGGCAAACGTACTGGCGTATCATTGTCTCTGATATCACGCACCAGTGGTCCTTTTTGGTACACAGTCAACACATCACCAGGTTTGGCACCATGCGTACTACCAAGGTTGATGGCGACCACGCTGCCTTTTGCTGCGGAGCTGATCGAATCCATCACTCGTACGATCATACCGCCACGACTGACGCTGGCTGGGGTTGGATAAAACACAGGCGGGATCGCATTGTCTAATTCTACAAATACCCGATCACCTTCGCGCACTTCTTTGCCATAGCTGTCTGTCAGTTGCAGGCTGGTGACACCATTGCTTTCTGTCGATGTCACTAGGCCTGTGGCCACTTGGGTAACTTCAAGACCGATGACTTTTTGGGTTTTTGGCTCGACGTATCTCTCACCTTCACGGTAAATGCCATAGCGTTGCCCCACGATCAGTGGTACGCCTTTGGCATAGACCTTATCACCACTGGCGGTGATTAAGTTGCGGTTTTTAGAAGCCAAGATGTATGGCGTGGTATTAAAATCTTGTGGATCGACAATGATGGTCTTATCGAGCCAATGCTGAATCGCTGACCAAGGAATAGGAGGGATACTGTTGGCCGTTGAGGTCACAGTGACCGCACTGGCGGTGACATCACCCATCAACTGCTTTTCGATTCCTGCACAGCCTTCGCCCGTATCGACACCGATCAAGGTTTTACCCTGAATCACGCACAAGATAAGGATGTCGTTTGGGTAGATCAGATGCGGGTTTTTGATTTGTTTATTGGTTGCCCAAATCTCTTTCCAGCGCCATGGGCTGTCTAAGTAGCGCCCAGAGATGTCCCATAAGGTATCGCCTTTTTTGACGATGTAGCGATTAGGGGCATCGGCTTTGATGGTAGGTGGTGGATTATTGGCGTGGGCAGTACTCATTAGCATGGCACTGCTAAATGTCGTGATCAACAGTGCTTTTGCTATCTTTTTTAAGCTCATCTTCATTGTTATATCCACAATATGTACCGCTGTCGCCGCCTTAACAAACCCTACTTACGTCTATACCTGTCAAGCCCTTCGATTATATACTCGTAGAGACTCAGCGCAGTTTACAGACACAGCAATGCAATTATTATGACGCCTATTGGGCAGCTGTTTTTTGTAATTGACTGATGTTTATGGCTAAAAAAGCGTCTAGCACGATGATGACTTGCCGACGCTGTTTCTCATATTACAATTATATCTACCATAACACAATCATAAACACTTTATTACAATGCCGTAACCTTTATGCGGATGATTTCCTAGATTTACTTTTTACGATGAGCGTTAAATACCTTTATTAATTACGCTGGGCTTGCCGTTACATGTTGACGAATTTGTTCAGCGACCAGCTCAGCGTCATTGTCTAATACCACGACATGCTGCGGCAAGTCCTCTAGCCCCTCGGTATGCGCTGGACGAGCAATCTGAATTTGCCCAACAGCCTCAACAATGGTATCGGCAAACTTCACAGGCAAAGCAGTCTCGGCACATACAATCACTTCGCCTGCGCGTTGTAGTTCTTTAGCGACTTTAATCCCATCGGCAGTGTGCGGATCAACCAACTCACCATGCTGCTCATAGAGCGCCTTGATGGTTTGTAAGCGGTCGCTATGGGTGGACTTGCCAGCAGCAAAACCATAACGTGTGTTAACTGCTTCCATCAAATCAGACAAATCAAACCCTTGACCGGATTTTACGCCTTCAAACAACGTATGGACGCGCGCGCTGTCTTTATCGAGCAGTAAATAGACAAAACGCTCAAAGTTAGAGGCTTTTGAGATATCCATCGATGGGCTAGAGGTCACGTAAGTCTGCTCAGCTGGGCGCGGCTGATAGGCGCCTTGATTAAAGAAATCATTGAGCACATCGTTTTCGTTGGTGGCGACGATAAGGCGATCGACTGGCAGCCCCATCTCACGAGCAATGTGACCGGCACAAATATTGCCAAAATTGCCCGATGGTACGCTAAAGCTAATTTTTTCATCATTGCTTGTGGTGACGGCAAAATAGGCCTTAAAGTAATAAACGATTTGCGCAAGGATACGGCCCCAGTTGATCGAGTTCACCGTACCGAGATTATAAGCGGCTTTGAATGCCGCGTCCTGTTGCAGCGCTTTGACGATATCTTGACAGTCATCAAACATACCGTCGATGGCGATATTATGGATATTGTCATCAGTCAAGCTATACATCTGTGCACGCTGAAACTCACTCATCTTGCCATGAGGTGACAGCATAAAGACTTCGATATTTTCTTTGCCGCGTAGCGCATACTCCGCCGCACTACCCGTATCACCACTGGTGGCACCAATGATGGTAATCCGCGCGCCTTTCTTTTTCAGCACGTATTCAAAGGCATTGCCCAAAAACTGCATAGCCACGTCTTTAAATGCCAGCGTCGGACCGTTGGACAATCCCAAAATATACAGGTCGTCTTCAAGTTTGCGGACAGGGACAATCTCATCAGAACCAAATACGTCAGCGTTATAAGTACGCTCGATGATATCTTGCAAATCAGCCGCCGGAATATCCGTGGCAAAGCGCTGCATAATCGCCATGGCAAGCTGCGGATAGCTCAGCGTACGCCACTCATCAAGGGTAGCGCTATCAATGCTCGGATACTGTTCAGGCAGCATTAAACCGCCATCTGGCGCAAGCCCCATCAAAAGCACATCACTAAAATCCATCGGTGCTGTCTGACCACGGGTACTGATATATTTCATGAGATTGTCCTGTCTACAATGATTTTTTTCAATATTTAAAACGGTTTATTCAGCAGTTTTATGCCATTGTCTTCTGTAGCAGCGCATAATAAAAACCATCGCCACCATCGCGATCTATCGGCAAGCATTGACGCCCGATCGCTTGTTCGATACCCCAACTACACGCCTCGGTAAACGCAACCGCCGCCGCATCGTCATGACGACTGACAAAGTCTTGCATTTGCAGGACGTTTTCTTGCTTTAAAATAGAGCAAGTCACATATAACAAGTAACCGCCGACTTTGAGCTGTGGCCATAGGTTTTGCAATATTTCTGCTTGCAATGATACGGTCTGCTCGACGTCCTCTTCGGTACGCAAGAGGCTGATATCTGGATGACGACGAATCACGCCGGTCGCCGTACAAGGCGAATCCAGTAATATAGCATCAAATACGCCGCTGTTTTTAGCAGAATCTTGCTTTTTAGACGCATCAGTGCTGCGCCAGCGGGTTGCATCGGCGCAGACGATATCTAGGGCGATACCACTGCTACTTTGTGCCAAGTCTGTCTGGGTAAAGTTAAGGCGCTTTAGGTTGTCATAAATACGCTCGATGCGCGATGCTTCATTATCGATGGCGGTGAGCTTGATGCCTGTAGGCGCTGATGTGGCCGCTGTATCGTCTTGTTTCACGTGAAACCAGGCTGACGCATCTTCAGAGCTTAATAATTCTAGCCAATGCGCCAGCTTGCCCCCAGGTGCCGCGCAAGCATCTAAGATATGCAGCTCATTATTATCCAAGCCCGCCTGAGACTTATCAGCGCTCACCTTACTCATCAAAGCACGATGGATAATCGGTGCCGCAAGCTGCGCGTGCATGTCCTGTACACTCACGATGCCGTCAGCGAAGTCAGGCAAGGCGCTGACAGCAGTGCTTTGGCGTAGCCGCAGACCTATAGTCGCTAGGGTAACGGGCGCAACGTTAGAGGCACTGGGTAGACAAAAACCTGTGGTCATCTCGGTCAGCTCTGTCTCAATCTCTGCCCCGTTTAGCACTTCTTGATACTCTGTAACTGAGCTGGCCGCCGCGTTTATTCGTAAAAACATCGGGGCCGACTGCCGCAGTCCTTGTGTCAGCGCATCATACTGATCGCTCCAGTCTTGCTTGAGCTGATAAGCAAGCCAGTTGGGCAGGCTGTGGTTTTTATTGCATTTTTTGCGAAACTTATTGGGGTTTTTGGCAACCTTACGCAGGATGGCATTGATAAGACCAGTCGCATGAGCAAAGCCGACCTCTTTTGCCGCCTCCACCGTTTCGTGTATCGCGGCGTGGTCAGCGACTTCTAAATACAGTAGCTGCACCAGACCGACCTGAATGGTGGTACGAACCTCGACTTCATCGATAGGGTTGTCCGCCAAACTATCCAGCAGCCGCGCCAGTGCATGCCACTGGCGTAAGGTCGTCAAAAGTAGCGCATGGGCAAACCCTTTATCACCATCGTGCAAGCTGTTAAGCAAAGGGTCAAGAACGCTTGCCAACGACTGCCCATTTTGAATGGCCAACAAGGTACGTATGACTCGTACGCGGACACTGCCATTCATAATCAGGTTGCTTGAGGGTTTATGGTTTTTAGACGCGGGGCTGGGATGTCTCATTGAGTTGCTGTTCCTTGACGTATGCGCGATAGCGTCTGATAAAGGTTAGATAACTTATAACTAAAGTACATTAAGCTTAATTGAATTAGTTTGACTCTTTGGTGAACTGGTCGCCATCATTTAATTGGTTGCCATGGCAGACTTGCTCTGCTGTCATCGGCTTGCCACCTGCAAACTGCAGATGAGTAATGGCCAATGTCCCATTCGCCTGCTCAGTATGACTGGCCGCCAAGCTATCGTCTTTGCCACAAGCGACCAATATTGCTTTGCGTCCAACACTGATGATGGTACCAGCGGGCAGTTCGGTTTGCTGCGAGGGGTTGACAGGAAGGCTGGCCAAAATCTTGACACGCTGACAATTGAAAAAAGTATAAGCGCCTGGCCACGGTGTCAGACCACGAATTTGACGCTCAATCATCGTCGCCGATTGTGCCCAGTCAATCTCGCCTTCGGTTTTGACAAGCTTTTCGGCGTAATTGGCTTGACTGTCATCTTGCGCGGCGGCTTGGGCTTGGTAATACGCCAAATCCTTTAACACAGTACCGATGGCGTCCGCACCCAATGTTGCCATTTTGTCGTGTAGGCTGGCTGCCGTGTCATCAGCAGTGATAGGCGCACTGACTTTGTAGAGCATATCACCGGTGTCTAGTCCCTGATCCATCTGCATAATGGTAATGCCAGTCTCACTATCGCCTGCCAAGAGCGCACGATGGATGGGCGCTGCACCACGCCAGCGCGGCAGTAGCGAAGCATGAATATTAAGACAGCCGTAAGTGGGTATCGTCAGTACGCCCGCAGGTAGTATCAGCCCATAAGCGGCGACAATCATCACATCGGGCTGATAGCTACGCAGCGTCTGGCGGGCTGCCATGCCTTCGGTGCTCGATTTTTTAAAGGTCGGTGGCTGCTCTACCACGATATCATGGGCGAGCGCCACTTGCTTGACCGCTGAGGCGGCCAGTTTTTGCCCGCGGCCCGCTTTGCGATCAGGCTGGGTATAAACCGCCACAATCTCTATATTGAGTGCTTGTTGCTGGGCAATGAGCGACTCGAGGCTGACCGCCGCAAACTCAGGCGTCCCAGCAAACACCACACGTAATGGCGTGCTAGAAGTCGTGTCGGCAAGGCTAGATGAGGAGGATAACTTAGAAGCAGGAGCAATTGTCGTCATAATCATGCATTATATAGGGTTCGGTGCTTCATTATAGGTGAGTTTGGCGTATTGTGCCATGATTGTAACCTCGCCTACTCAGCGTTACTTACGAGGTCTTTTCGCTTTATAATAGGCGCTATAGACAATAAAATAGCGATTGTTTTGCTATAGATAACCGTCATTGGTTATATTAAAGACATTGACTGCTTTATCATGGTAGTTGTCATGCCACATTTATCCTGCTAAGTGACGATATAGGACCTCGCTTTCATGCAACAGTTTCAGTCCTTACAGCGCTTATTGTTATTTTATGTCCTAACGTTGCTGGTGATGCTAGTACTGTATTATGTTATGTTGTTTGATGGTATGAGGCAGTATCAACAGCAGCACAGCGTCGATACTTTTTTTACCTTACAACACGAGCTCACTGAGCATGCTGTGCTACGAAACGATGAGCTAAAGGGAGTTTTGGCGCATCCGGCACTTAACGGCATCAGCTATCAGCTTATCTTTATGCTACCCTCCGGACAGACATACATTCATCGTGATACCCGTCCGAACGAGCCTGCGTTTTCGACAGTGACGTTCCCGACTGTCACAGCCTCTGCTCAGAATAATGGCGCTTATACGCTCAATGCGCGCAATCTGGCGGGCACCATTGAGCTAGATAGTGGCCAACGGATATATATGATATTGCGTCATAAGCCGCTTGATATCGACTGGACCTCTTATAAATACTGGTTGCCACTGATGGCAGCCATTGCGTTGTTTATCACTGCACTGCTATACATGCTCAAGCGCCGCACCAACTGGGAGCAGCTATTACGTTATACGGATAATTTGAGTGATAATGCAAAAGAAGCCTATACCCCACCGCCATTTTTAGAAAGCCAATCGACTGGGGAGTTTTTACGCTTAGGTCATGCGCTTGGCCGTATCAATTATCAGCTACACAACGACTATCGCCGCATCAAAACTCTCAAGCACCGTCTTGAGCGCCTGATTGAGCAAGCACCATTACCGATGGCAATGATCATGCGCCACGGTCAAATCAGTTTTTTTAACCAGCGTTTTGAACAAGTCTTTATCAGACCTGCGCACAGCAGTGGCAGCGAGCAGCTGACAGACTTTGTCGCTGGCAAAGACGACCCCTCCCAACAACTGCTACAAAGGCTGGTTAATCTGCGCGTCACGCGTACGCTAACGGTGCTAGGAATAAAAGACCAACAAACCTATCAGCTGCATGTGACGCCATGGTTTGGTGAGCACGGACAGGTGCATGGCTTTACCGTTTTGCTCAATAATATCAATGAGTTGGCTAGCCAAACAGAGCAGCTACGGCTAAAAAACCAACAATTACAACAAAAAATCGATGAGTTTAGCGAGCTGCGCTCCATCATGGGGCGTAAACTGCGCCTACCGCTGGAGTCTTTGATAGACACACTCGAGCCTATCGACCCTAACACCTTGACCGATAAGCAAAACCACACGCTTGAGACACTGATAAAAACCAGTCACTATATGCTCACCACGCTCGACAACATGCTAGATATCGGCGATATAGAGGTTCGAAAAACCCGCCTGAGCATAGCGCCTGTCGATATTTATAAGCTTGGACAAGAAGTGGGTGACGCGGCCGTAGATCATGCGCGCCAGCAGGGGCTAGAGCTTATTTATTTCTTTGATCCAGAGTGTCCTCGTGTGATCGATACAGATCATACACGCCTGCGCCAGATACTCTTAAATCTACTTCATAATGCGATCAAGTTTACTCCCTCAGGCTACGTCGCCTTGGCGATCGATGCTATCAGTCCTGAGCAAGTATCTCAAATCAATAAAGGCAGCCTACTACCGATCAATGAACAGGTAAAAGCGCAGCAGCCGCATTACTGGGTACGTTTTAGTATCAAAGACTCAGGCACAGGTATCGATATCGCCAAACAGCATCAGTTATTGAGTTATTTTAATAAACAAAGCCCGTCCCTTCAGCAACACAACAACCTCGCTTATCACCATGGTATAGAAGCGGGTTTGGGCTTAAATAACGTCAATAGTTTTGCCCGTTTGCTTGGCGGTTTTATTGAGCTAAAAAGCGCGGTCAATAAAGGCAGCACCTTTAACCTCTATCTGCCTTGTCGGCAGCCAAGTTATCAGCCAATTTATCACCCACACCAGCACTTACAGCATATTCATCTTATCGCCGTGGTCAACCAGACCTTGCTGGCCGATTACTTGCGCCGCTTGTGCCACTGTTTATCGATTCCAGCGACGATCTATACCGATGTTGATAGTGCCACCATCGAGCACTTGGCCGAGCGGCTTGGCAAAGACGCCCAGAGCCTAGCGCCCATCTTGTTATTGGATTATGAATACTACACTGACCACACCGCCATAAACCTCTCTGACCCAGTGGTAGAGCAAAGCGACAAACTGTCCGCCGAGACCTCTATCAACGAATCAAAGACCGCACCAAAGAGCCCTGCATCAAAGACACAGGCAACCAAAGAGCGCCTGATACTGGCCAGCAACGATAGACGCCAAGCACTACATGACTTATTGTCTAAAAAATCACTGCCTAAGATTTTGTGTAGCATGAAGCCTGAGCGCCGTATTCCCTCTGCCCTGCTGGATCAATGCGATGGTTTTTTATTAAAACCCCTAGATAGTGCCCTCCTGCTCTCTGAGCTGACACGACTGACACTACCTGTTCGGCAAACCTTGACCACCCAAACGCCAAAAAACGACATGACGATGGCCGCGCCCCTACACAAGGATGACGTAGAGCCGCTGATACTGGTGGTAGAAGACAGCCCAACCAATCAAAAAATCGCCTGTAAAATCTTAAGTAAACTGGGTTATCGCAGTATCGTAGCAGAAGACGGCCAACAAGCGCTTGAGCAGCTAAAGGCGCAGCGGGAGGATATCTCGCTTATTTTGATGGATTGTCGTATGCCAGTCATGGACGGGCTACAAGCCACGCAAGCGATTCGCGCGCAAGGGGATGATATTGCAATCGTCGCCCTAACCGCGAACAGCTCAGACGAGGATCGCGACGCTTGTATACAAGTGGGTATGGACGAGTTTTTATCCAAACCTATCAACAAGAAAAAGCTCGAGGCTGTGCTAAAACATCTGATAAAACACTAAAATCCCGCTTACTACATCTATATATGTATCTATATCCAAAAAAATAGCGGGTTAATATCAAAGTATTAACCCGCTACCTGACTGGCCTTTGTGCGCATCGTATAGTAAAAGCAAGGCTAATAAAAGTTTTTGCAGCCTCTGTCAGCAACGGAACAGCATGCCAGAAAACGTTTATCAGCCTTGCTGGTTAGTCAATGCCTGACTCTTTTATTTAGAATCGACGATACCTACGCTTTAGCTTATCACTACTTCATAAAACCATTATCGGCTAAGAATGCCTCGGTGATTTGGCTTTGCGGACTTGGTGCGTTTATGTCACCAGCTTGCGACTTATTTAACAAACGTTCCAAATAGCGGGCGACGATATCTACCTCGATATTTACCTTACTGCCGACCAGCCAGTGTTTGGCGATATTGGTCACTTGCGCCGTATGCGGGATGATATTGAGACAAACCACATTGTCACGTACCAGGTTGGTGGTTAGACTGATGCCATCAACAGTGATAGAGCCTTTGGTCGCGGTATAATGCGCCAGCTCTTTTGGGATCTCAATCTCGATATAGATAGAGCGCGCGTCTTGTTGCAGTTTACTAACGCGGCCGACCCCATCGACATGACCTGCGACGATATGACCACCAAAGCGCGTGGTGGGTAGCATCGCTTTTTCCAAATTGACGATATCCCCAGGCTTTAGGGTTTCCAATGCAGTACGAGCAATCGTTTCACGTGAAACATCGACAGAGTAAGATTTATCGCCAATCTCTACCACAGTGAGGCAGATACCATTTGAGGCAATAGAGTCGCCCAATTTGACATCACTAAAGTCTAGCTCGCTTGACTCTATCGTCAAGCGTATGTCACCGCCGGTAGGCTGCATGGACGTGACTTTTCCAACACTTTCTATAATTCCAGTAAACATAGAGACCTCGTATCCTAATTTTTTGCTGTTATAAGCGTTTAGTAATAGTGACGATTATTACAATGGTATCCAATAGATGATAAATGCTAAATGATGACTACTTATCAATAGACAATAAATGAGCATTGCTTTTATCTAAATATTCCCTAAAAGTACTGTCTTTTAAGCGTGTAAGGGGATAAGTTGTGGATAAGTAACAGTAAATCAAGCCCGTCTGCGATAAATCCTTATTTTATACAGAGTTATCCACAAACCTTTGCATTTTTACTATTACACTATTAACAGCATAACATCAACGTAAGTATATGATTTTTATGAATTACTTATAAAACAAACAGTAAATCAGGGCCTTTTTAGTTTCACATGAAACAGAGTTATACACAGTTTCATGTGAAACAGGTGCGCCCTTCAGGCAATGCCACTATCTAGATAACTATTTGACCCTTTATCTATAGGGCAGGTATCTTGACCCTAGTGTTCAAGGCTTGTGGATAAGGTGTTTATAACTTATGGTCTATAAAGGATACAACGTCAGCTTAAGATCAGGGCCGAGTTGCTCATGGCCGCTCATTTTAAAACGTAATTGTTCAGATAAAGACAGCGGATGAAAATTCACCATCGGCCGCGCCGCTGCACCCAACAGACAAGGGGCTTGATAGACAATCAGCTCGTCTACCAGCTGTTGGCATAAAAAACTACCTGCGACGCTAGCACCTGCCTCTACCAATACATCGTAGCATTGATGCTCACTGACCAGACGCCTTAATAGCTCGGCTAAATCGTCCTTATGCCAATACAGCGTATCCGCGCGGCGGCATAGTTGGTATTCTGATTGCGCGCTGTGCGCTAAGCGCTGACGTCTATCGAGTACGACTACCTTAGGCGTAGGAACTTGCTCAGCCGGCACACCCAACTGAGTAGAGCGCACGTTGAGCTGTGGATCATCAGTAACGATGGTCTCACTGCCAGTGATAATGGCGCCACTTAGGGCGCGAAGCTTTTGTACGTCCTCACGGGCCGCTACCGAGGTAATCCATTTTGACTCGCCTGTCGCCATCGCAGTACGGCCATCGAGACTGGTGGCAATCTTAAGCCGAACGTAGGGCATCTGGGTGCGCATCGCCTTTAAAAACCCATGGTTTAATGCTTCTGCTTGCTCTGTCAGGACGCCCACTGTCACATCGATGCCGGCCTGCTCTAACAGCTGTACGCCGCGCCCCGCTACTTGCGGATTGGGGTCGAGACCAGCTATCACCACCCTCTGTACGCCTGCCTCTATCAAACCTAAAGCACAAGGCGGCGTACGTCCTGTATGGCTACAAGGCTCTAAAGTCACATAGGCGGTGGCACCAACCGCTTGCGCACCAGCATCTTTGAGGGCAAACACCTCTGCATGAGGCTGGCCTGCCTTAGGATGAAACCCTTGCCCGACCACCATTCCTGCCTGAACAACCACGCAGCCTACCGCTGGATTGGGTCTTGTGGTATATAATCCTTGCTTGGCTTGCTCAATCGCCAGCATCATAAAATAGCGGTCTTGTGTAGCTTGCGCATGGTTAGAATTCGACATAAGAGTTGGCTTCATTTATAAAGAATATGTAGGTGTGTTGAACATTCAACCATGGCACTGACAGAGACTATTTTTCATTGGGGCGAATATTGGCAATCTCTTGATGAAACGCATCGATATCCTGAAAATCGCGATAGACACTGGCAAAGCGTACATAAGCGACATCGTCCAGTGTCTTTAGCTCACTCATGATGATCTCGCCCAGCACCTTACTACTAATCTCGCGCTCCCCCATTTGCCTGACGCGCTTTTCGATTCGGCTAATCATTGCCTCTTGCTCATCAATGGTGATGGGGCGCTTTTGTAGCGGCAATAAAATAGAGCGGCGCAGCTTTTCGTTGTCATATGGCTCAATCTTGCCGCTAGATTTGATGATACGCGGCATCACAACCTCCACCATCTCAAAGGTGGTAAAGCGCTCTTGGCAGCTATTGCACGAGCGGCGGCGACGCACCTGCGCACCCTCTGCCGCCAGACGCGAGTCAATCACTTTGGTATCTGACGCGTTACAGTAAGGGCAATGCATAGCGTTTCCTTATTTTGATATTAAGAATACATAGCGTCATTTATGAGGCTGAGTTTGATGGCTGACGTAATTTTAAAAGTTGATACGCGAACTTAAATAGCCCATCAGTAGCATTATTTGCCAATACAAAAACTACCAAATATCTTACCTAGTAAGTCATCAGCACTAAACTCTCCGGTGATCTCACCGAGGCTTAGTTGTGCTTGACGCAGGCTCTCAGCCACCAGCTCCCCGGCTTGAAAGACCGTCAGCTGCTCATGCGCTTCTGTTAAGTGCCCAGCTGTCCGTCTAAGCGCATCTATATGACGTGTACGGGCGATGAGGCTATTCTCTGGTGGATGAAAACCAACCTTAGCACACAATGTCTCGATCAATGTCTCGATACCAGCGCCTGTTTCACATGAAACATTGACTTGCTCATAACCACGCTGAGTAATTTCGTTTTGTGAGCTCGCCATTTGCGCTTTATCGTGGGCATCAGTGAGTAAGTCGCGTTTATTGGCGATAATCAGTAGTTTTTTGGCTTCTGGGAGCTTACCAAATAGCTGCTCTGCCAGCTGTAGCGGTGTGCTGTCTTCTGCAAGGTCGCGGCTGACATCGTAGACCATCAGTAGCATATCGGCTTGTGTGATGGCGGTACGCGCGCGCTCAATTCCGATGCGCTCGACAGTGTCGTCGGTATCGCGCAGACCTGCAGTGTCGGTGAGGTGAAGGGTCAGGCCGTTAAGGACGACGGTCTCTTGTAGCGTATCTCGCGTGGTGCCTGCCACATTGGTCACGATGGCTCGCTCTTGCCCTGCCAGACGATTAAGCAAGCTTGATTTGCCCGCATTAGGCCGCCCTGCCAACACCACATGAATCCCATCGCGTAACAGCTGGCCTTGTTTTGCCGTTTCCAGCACTTGCCGGATTTTATCTTGCGTTTGCTCAAGCTTGTCTTGAATCACGCCATCCGATAAAAAATCAACGTCCTCTTCATCAGGGAAGTCGATAGCAGCCTCGACGTGCAAACGCAAATGAATAAGTTGCTCTAATAGCTGATTGATCGTTTGCGAAAACTCGCCGCTGAGCGAGCGGATGGCACTACTGGCAGCAGCGGCACTGGTTGCATCAATGGCATCAGCGATTGCTTCTGCTTGCACCAGATCCAATTTATCATTATCAAAAGCACGATAAGAGAACTCCCCTGCACCCGCTTGCTTGGCACCCAACTCAAATACGCGGGCGAGCAGCTGATTTTGCAAAATCATGCCACCATGTCCTTGCAGCTCGATCACATCTTCACCTGTAAACGAGTGCGGGCCTTTGAAGTACAACACCAAGCCTTCATCAACGATGGTACCATCCGCTTGATAAAATCGGCAAAAACTGGCCATGCGCGGTGTAAATGCTGTCTTGCCCGTCAGCTGACACGCAATATCATAGGCACGCGCACCTGATAACCTTATCACGCCGACACCGCCGCGCCCAAGCGGCGTCGCAATAGCAGCAATCGTAGCCAATCCTGATGGATGAGGCGTATTAGATGTAGCAGGTACGGCTTGCGCCAGCTCAAAAGAATCCACAATCATTCTCATTAGTTAAAAGTCCCATTATAGACGGCTAAAGAGCGACTGACAAAGCCAAACTTAATATAGCAAATCTTGCGTTTACCGGTGTATGACAAAGCGATTGTAAAATACTAACAAATAAAAAAACCACCGCCGCTGCGATGGTTTTTAATGATAACTAAAAATGTGAAGTGATTTAATCAAGTACCTTAGCGGTACGACGTTTTTGTTCTTCTTCAACTTTTCTGTTGACGATATATTGCTGCGTCATACTAAACAAGTTGTTCACCGTCCAATAAAGCACCAAACCTGCTGGGAAGAACAGCATAAATGCGGTAAAGATAATTGGTAAAAACTTCATTACCTTCGCTTGCATCGGATCAGCTGGCTGCGGGTTTAGCTGTTGCTGTACAAACATCGATGCACCCATCAGCAATGGTAAAATAAACCAAGGATCCATCGCCGAGAGATCTTGAATCCACAAAATCCAAGGCGCGTGACGCAGCTCCACACTCTCAACCAATACCCAGTACAAGGCTAAGAAAATCGGCATTTGCAGCAAGATAGGCAAACAACCCGCCATCGGATTGACTTTTTCTTCTTTATATATTGCCATCATCTCTTGCGACATTTTCATGCGATCGTCGCCGTACTCTTCTTTTAGTGCCTGCAGTCTTGGGGCGATAGCACGCATCTTCGCCATCGAATAGTAACTTTTATTCGAAAACCACATAAGAGCGATCTTCACCAAAATCGTCAGAACAATAATGGACCAACCCCAGTTGCCAATGACTTTATGAATGCCATCAAGAATCGCAAATAAAATCTTAGATATTGGCCACAATAACCCATAATCAACGGTCTGATTGAGCCCTACGGCGACTTCTTTAAGCTCAGACTGTACCTTTGGTCCTGCGTACAAGGTTGCATTGAGCGTCACTTGCTTGTTTGGCGCGACATTGACAGGCTGGCTATTAAAGCCGATAAAGTAGTCGTTACCTGTCTCGCGGCTAAAGAACTTACCCGTGAAGTTGCCAGGCGTCCAAGCAGAAACAAAGTAATGCTGCACGATACCCACCCAGCCTTTGTCACTGGTAGTATTCAGCTCACCGTCGTTGAACTTACCAAACTTTAGCTTATTATAAGGGTCGTCAGGCGTACCCCAAGCACCGCCTAGATAAGTCGCCATGCTGAGCGCGCCTTTATCAGACATACCAGGATCTTTGCTGTCATCACGCTTGAGCTGCGCAAACATTTGCCCTTGCCACGCATTGTTAGAAGCGTTTTGGATTTGATAACTGATATCGATCGGATATTTATCTTGGGTAAAGGTAAAGGTCTTAGTGATCGTTACGCCATCTTTTTTGTAAGTGAGCGGTACCGATAGCGTCTGCTGGCCTGCTTCCATCATATAGTTATTGGCAGTGTGGCTATAAACCGCGCGACCCTCTGCGGTGTCGATACCATCTTGGCCAATCAGACCCGACTGCGCCACATATACCCGATTGTTATTATTCTCTAATAACACAAAAGGCTTATCACTATCGAGCGTCGCATCATACTGTTTGAGCGCAGCATAGACGATATCGCCGCCTTCTGGATTGATTTTTATATCATAGCGATCTGTGGTGACTGTGATTAGAACGCCGCTCGCATCTACAGGCATCGTCTGTACTGGAATGTCACCTGCTGCACCAGTGGTAGACGGGATGTCAGCACCCACTGAGGTGATAGTTTCTGGCACCGTATCTACATCTGGCGCATCGGCATAATCATCTCGCCATGCCAAAATCAGCAGATAAGCGGTGATTAGCATCGCAATGATGATCATCACCCGAAATATCTTTTGCATAAATCTTTCCTAGATTGAAAAATTAGGGAATGAAAAATCAGGCATGTATCATGACCACCGCACAGTATTCACCCGTGTTTGGAGCGGCAATATCAGTAGTCAATCACATAAAATGTTCATTATTTTACTAAAAAACCGCTCTAAATGATACAAGAGTGTGGATAACTTGTGGGTAACTAAAGCGTTATCCTCAGCCAGTCCAAGCACAGATTTGCTCAGAGCACGCTCATTAGATGATTTAAACGTGAAACATAGCTTGTGGTGTCTCTAAATACATACAAACCTTGAGCAGTATGCCGAACAGGGGATAAGTATTGATAATGATAACTAGACAACGGTAACGGCACAAAATCAATGCCATGTCCGCCCAAAGGATGACAGCGACTCAAGCGCTTTAATAGCAGCCAGCTACCCGACCCCCCCCCATGCCATGCCAACGCCTGCTTGCCATAGTTAGAGCACGTTGGATAATAACGACAACGCGCCGGTATGATAGGGCTTATTACCTTTTGATAAAAAATAATAAAATAATAAATAAAATTATAAAAAACACTATTTACTATTTTTATTAAAAAATACATTTTATTTTTTTTCTATTTTTATTAAAATATTGTTTATTTGATTTTTTAAATCTTTACTACTTATACCTTTTAAAGGCTTTTTTATTATAAAAACAATATCTTTTTTTTCTAGATTAGAATACTTAATACGAAACTGCTCACGTATTTGGCGTTTGATTAGATTGCGCATCACGGCCGTGGGTACTTTACGCTTGGTGATCGCCATACCTACGCGTGCACCTCCATGCGTGTTAGTACGTACAAACGCCATCAAATGGCTTTGATGAAGTTTACGCTCTGGCGCATCAAACACCTCTTTGAACGCTGTAGGCGTGAGCAGGCGCTGCGCTTTGGTAAAGCGAGCATTGGGGGTCACTAAAGCAGTATGGGGCATAATCAACCTAGTTTTAGAGCTTACGATGGTAGCAAGAATAATAGCGTAAATATCAAAGCAAAGTATAGAGACAAAAAAAGCGCCAATATAGGCGCTTTTAATATATGACGATGTGTTAGTTGTGAAGACTGACTATCGCAATCTATAATTAATAGAAACACAACAAGCACATATGGCCATGCTTATCGCTATCTACTGATTATACAGTAAGGCGATGACGTCCTTTAGCGCGGCGACGGGCTAAGACCTGACGGCCTTTTTTAGTTGCCATACGTGCACGGAAACCGTGAGTACGTTTACGCTTGATCACGCTTGGTTGGAATGTACGTTTCATAACTCACCTATCAAAATAATGGGACTAAATTCGTAATAGCGGAGGATTATACCATTCCCTATTATTTTGGTCAATAAACTAATTTTCTTTATGACATTATCATTGAATCCGATAAAGACCTCTGTGCGTCTCAAATAATTTAGATACTTAAACATAATTTATCTAATAGTAACTGTCATCCAACCAGGTATTCAATGATCTCAAAATCGTTTAGTTATCCACAGTTTTCTGCCAACTCCATAATAATTAATTATTAATATATATAGATATTGTTGTTATTGGGGACGGTTTTTTCTGTGGTTAACTTGTGATTTATCTTTTATATCAGTTATTTGTGCTATGGGTAATGTTGTGGATAACTTGTGTATTGATTATGGATAACTGAGTGTTTTTACTTATCCCCAAAAGTATCCACAGTCTTATCCCCAAAATAGAGGATGTTATCCACAGGTGATTTGTGGTAGATTATCACCTTGTTTGGCGGACAAGAGACAGCATGTGGCTGTCTTTTTATTTGATTATCAAAAGCGAGCAAAAATATCGATGCTGGTAGTAGCGAAAGGCTTGCCTCTGGTGTCAGTTTGCTAGGAATTTGATATTAACGAGGTGATGGGTTTCATGATAGATACAGCCACTATTTGGGATAAGTGCCTAAATGACTTGCGTTACAGCGTCAAGGACAACGTATTTACCATGTGGTTACGGCCACTGTCAGCGCATCAAGAAGCCAGTAGTTTAATTATTCTTGCGCCCAATGATTATTTTGTAACTTACATCAAAAAAAATCATTTACAAGATATTCAGCAGCTGGTAGCTAAGCACAGCCAAGGCAGTATCGAAGAAGTGGTGGTGCGTGTAGACAATGCTGGTCGTCAGGTAGAAGATAATCCACAAGCGCAGTCAGGCTCTCTGTTTGTAGAGGATATCCCCTCCCCTACCCTTACTGACCAAAATTTTCAGACCGCGCATCATCATATGGCAAAGGCTGACATCGATACCAATACGCGTCAGGCAGAATTAATTGGCTCTGCTGATGCAAAATCGCTTAGCTATCTCAACCCTGACTTCACCTTTGAGACCTTTGTCACTGGTAAGTCTAACAATTTGGCTTACAAAGCCTGTTATGAGCTTGGTAAGCGCCAATCAAAAAACCGGCACAATCCTTTATTTATATACGGGCCTTCTGGGTTGGGAAAAACGCATTTGATGCATTCCGTTGCACATCGCTATTTAAAAAATAATCAAAGTTTTTATTATTTCACTTCCGAAAAATTTATTAATCAATTAGTTTATTCATTAAGAAATAATAAAATAGAAGATTTTAAGAAAAAAATAAAAAAAGTAGATTTGTTGATTGTAGATGATATTCATGTATTGGCTGGAAAGACAAAAAGTAGTAATGAGTTTTTGACGTTATTTGCTGACTTCACAAGTGGAGATAAACAGCTGATTTTGGCATCTGATAGACACCCCTCACAGATGACAGAGTTTGATGAGCGCTTTAGGTCGCGCTTTTCTTGGGGGCTGACGGTGGCTGTTGATCCACCTGAGATTGATACACGTGTACAGATTTTGCAGAAAAAAGCGGCTTCTTATGGGATGACGTTGCCTAAAGAATGTGCGCTGTTTATCGCGCAAAACGTCGTCTCTAATGTTAGGCGTTTAGAGGGCGCCCTAAACCAAGTATTTGCCAATGCCAACTTAACTGGCGCGCAAATCACACTAGAGATGGTGCAATATGCCCTAAAAGATATCGTTGCCATGCGTGTACAAGCAGTCAATATGGACAACATCCGCAAAATCGTCGCTGAATATTATGATGTGACAGTAAAAGACATCATGGGGCGCAAGCGTACCCGCAGTATCGCAAGACCGAGGCAGGTGGCCATGGCTTTGTCACGTGAGCTGACGGGTGATAGTTTTCCAGAGATTGGTCAGTCGTTTGGCGGCCGTGACCATACGACAGTGATGCATGCTTGTGATAAGGTCAATGAGCTGCGTGCAGCAGACCCAGCGTTTGATAAGGATTACAAGACGCTAGCCCTTATGTTACAAGCAGGTTAGCAGCTCTCAGTCTTACTATGTTTTAGCGCCATGATATGGTTTATACTATAGTCAAACCGACATAACATTGGCATATTTTATGTCATAGGCTACTGGTATTTATTTTGTGCAGCCTCTGTCTGCTTCGGTACAGAACGCAAGAAAAATGGATACCAGTAGGACAGTCCCTAAAATAGTTTAATTCTATCAATGTCTAGGCAGGCGTATACTTTATAGATTATCGTCAGTAGACAGGGTATGATTAAGCCACTATTTGTATAGTCGATTCACTGTAAAAGCGATACAGTGCAGCTGGTATAATTTTGCCCAGCATCTGTCAGCGTAGACACAGCAAGCAAGGAAAGTTTGTACCAGTTGACGTTCATATGAGCGTATCGATTTTATTTCGAACTGACTGTAGTTTATTTTTGTAAAAAAAAGAATCCTTTAAATAAGAGTAACTAAGCATGCAATTATCGATTAATCGAGAGTCGTTACTAAAAGCTATTAATTTGATCGCCAAAGCTGCTGATAAGCGCCACAATATGGTCATTTTAGGCAATATTAAGTTGCAGCTATCTGAGTCGCAGCTGATCTTGACGGCGTCTGACCTAGAGGTCGAGCTGACATCGACGTTGAAATTGCCTGCCGGTGCTTGTGTTGCTGCAGGGACGACCACGTTACCTGCCACTAAGTTAAAAGATATTTGTAAATCGCTGCCAGCTCAAGCTCAGATCAATTTGACCACGCAAGAAAACGAGCGCTGTTTGCTGACCAGCGGCAAGAGCCGTTTTACTTTGGGCACCTTGCCAAGTGAAGACTATCCAAGTCTAGGCAATCCAGAGAACATCACGCCGCTTATCATCAGTCGTAGCCGTCTGACGGATCTGATTCACAAGACTCAGTTTGCGATGGCTATCCAAGATGTGCGTTACTATCTGACTGGTATGTTGTTCGATGTCTCTCAGCAGCAGCTGACCACGGTGGCCACCGATGGGCACAGATTGGCATTGGCGCGTAGTGTGATCGATGTTAGCAGCGACCTAAATATGCAAGCTATTTTGCCTCGTAAAGCGGTCATTGAGCTTGAGCGCTTGGCCTCTGAGCTGGGTAAAATGCTGGGTGATAAAGACAATCCTGTCACCCTAAGCTTTGGCCGTGAGTTTTTGCAAGTCAGCTTGCCATTTGGTGAGGTGGATAGTGCAGGGCAGGTCAGTGATGATCTGGTAGTGACTTTTACTGCGCGCCTGATCGATGGTAAGTTTCCTGATTACCGCCGAGTCATGCCGAGCAATACGGATAAGTTGGCGCTGTTTAATCAAGAAAAAATGACAGAAGTACTGCGCCGTGTGGCAATTTTGAGTAATGAAAAATCTCGCGGTGTGGTTTTTAATTTTGCTACCGACGGTATGGTCGAAGTACGCGCTAACAACGCTGAGCAAGACGAAGCGGTCGAGGTGATTCAGGCGAAATATCAAGGTGAGCCGATGGAGCTGTCGTTTAATGCCGCGTATTTACAAGACGTATTGGGCGTCATCCAAGGCGATGTACAAATGCATATGAGTCAATCCAATGCCTCGGTGTTGGTCAATCAGCTAGGTGATGAGTTTCATCAGTATGTGATTATGCCAATGCGTATTTAGTGTTCGCGGTTTATCTACACTAAAAAAAAGTGTACGTGATTTTAACAGTATTACTAAGGCTGTTTTTTGCCAATTTAGATCAAAAACAGGCCTTAGTAAACTCTAAACTTTCGACTCAAATCAATTCTCAAACCCTTCTTTACCAAACGTTTATCTGCTAAATTAAGCGTTTTTAATAGGCGGCTGTCGCTATCATGATTGAACGTCTACAAATCTCAAATTTGCGTAATCTTACGCAGGTCAATTTGCATACTGCCGCCTGTAATGTGATGATTGGTGCCAATGGCAGCGGCAAAACCTCGTTGCTTGAAGCCATATTTTTGTTGTCCAGAGGCAAAAGCTTTCGCCATCATCAGCCTAAACGTTACATTCAGCATCATCAACACACTGCCACTGTTCATGCGCGCTTGAGCGATGGCAATACATTGGCGATCCAAAAGCAAGCCGATGCCACAACACTGCTGCGGCTCAATCAAAGCACCGTCTATAATCAAAGCATCTTGACTGAGCAACTACCGACACTATTAATCGATCCTTCTAGTATGGATATGCTAGAGCAGGGCAGCGCCAGTCGTCGCCAGTTGTTAGACTGGCTAGTGTTTCACATGAAACAAGGATTCCACCCGCAGTGGCTGGCCTATCAGCGCCTGCTAAAACAGCGCAATAGTTTATTAAAAAAAAGTAAGCATTTAACGCACGTACAGCTTGCTGAGTTGAGGTCTTGGGATAAAGGGCTTGGCAATCATGCCGCGCTTATTCACCATTATCGTCAGCACGTGTTTACAAAGTGGCAACCTTACTTTGCCGATAGCATCGCTCAGCTGTTGCCGAGTTACGCCGAGCAGCTGAGTCTAAGCTACCATGCAGGTTACGATACTGATGTGGCGCTAGAGGTGCAACTTGGTGAGCGCTTAGAGCAAGACTTGCAGTTGGGCTATACCCGTATAGGCAATCATCGCGCTGATATTCATGTCCATTGGCGCTCTAATGACACCGTAGCAACCAATGATACCATGCCACCTGACCAGCTACCTGCTGGCTCGGGCAGCAAGCAGGTAGTTGCTGACACCTTACCGATACTAAAAGAGCAAGCGGCAAATGTCTTGTCTCGCGGCGAAAAAAAGCTGCTCATCACCGCGCTACGTTTATCACAGTTGCCTTTATTGTTGCAGACAGATGCCACGACACAAGCAAGTACCAATGAAAACGAAAGAGTGCTCACCGCCACACCAGTGGTACTACTTGATGATATCACCGCCGAGCTAGATGAGAGAGCGATAGAGATATTATTATCCACGTTAGCCAAACTACCTTGTCAGGTGTTTATGAGCAGCCTGACCGCTGATATCACGCCTATGGTCAACGGTTTATGGTCAAACCCTATGGTGTTTCATGTGAAACAAGGGCAGGTTTTGCCTTTCTAAGAGCGCTCAATCTTGTCAAGCAGCCGTAATGAGCTTAACTATATCATCTGCGTTATTTTCTGATTTGATTCTCATACTTACCGGCACTTTATCTCACTTTTATGATCATTTTGAAATGAGGATACACCATAGGTTTTATTAAAATACCGTCCATCCTAGTATGACTGTCCAAAGCAATAAAACGACCAGTAAACAGTGACTTAGAAGCAAAAAAATGCTAAAATATGGCTTTATTTTTGTCCTGTTCTCAGCAAGTTGTTTTGTAGCGTCACGCAGTGGTTTTTAAGTTTTTAACTGTCTTTAAGTTTATGATAATAAACATGTTTTATTTACTTCTTTAGCTTTGATAAGACATAAAAGAGCAGAAGTTAATAGCAAGAAAATAAAATATGGTTTTTAAGCTTGGCTTAAATTAAGAAAGCTTTTATAAGGTACTGGCGACTCGTACTTTGGCTCACGACATAGCGCTACTGGTGTTAACTCTCCAGATTGGATTTGACATGATGTCATGCGGCTTCATCGTAGTGATGGGTCAATGGCAAACGGCTGATGATGGCTAGATTAAGGAATGCACATGAGTGATTCATTACCTAACGACCACGAGCAACTGACAGTCGGCAGCGTTGCCTCAACGACTGCTACAGCGGAAGGAGTGACTTCAGACTATAGCTCCAAAGATATTCGTGTACTTCGCGGCCTAGAGGCGGTGCGCGTGCGTCCAGGCATGTATATTGGCGATACCGATGATGGCACAGGCTTGCACCATATGGTCTTTGAGGTGGTGGATAACTCTATCGATGAGGCGCTCGCCGGTCACTGTGATCAGATTGATATTATCATTCATGAAGATGAGTCGGTTAGTATCATGGACAACGGGCGCGGCGTGCCTGTCGACATCCACCCAGAAGAAGGCGTGTCGGCGGCGCAGGTGATCATGACGGTACTACACGCTGGTGGTAAGTTCGATGACAACAGCTATAAAGTCTCGGGCGGCTTGCATGGTGTCGGCGTTTCAGTCGTCAACGCTTTATCAAAAAAGCTTGAGATGAATATCTGGCGTGAAGGCTATCATTACAGCCAAACTTATACTGATGGTGTGCCGGACAGTGAAATCCAGCAGATGGAAGCTACGGATAAGACAGGGACTCAAATCCGCTTTTATCCCAGTAGTGATGTGTTTACTGGTACTGTTTTTGATTATGATATCTTAGCCAAACGCTTACGCGAGCTGTCTTTTCTTAACTCAGGCGTGCGTATCGTCTTGACTGATGAGCGTATCGACAAGCGTCATGAGTTTGAGCACAAAGGCGGCCTGTCTGAGTTTGTCAGCTATATCAACGCAGGCAAAGAAGGCATCAATGAGGTCTTTCATTTTACCAGTGAGCAAGATGACGGTATCGCGGTAGAAGTGGCGCTGCAATGGACGGATACCTATAACGAAAAGGTGTTTTGTTTCACCAATAACATCCCGCAGCGCGATGGCGGTACGCACTTATCAGGGTTTCGCTCAGCGCTCACGCGTGGTCTAAACAGTTATATGGACCGCGAAAATCTGTTTAAGAAAGAAAAAGTCGCCGTCAGCGGTGATGATGCACGAGAAGGGTTAAGTGCGATTGTCTCAGTGAAGGTGCCTGATCCGAAATTCTCTAGCCAGACCAAAGACAAGCTGGTATCGAGCGAAGTCAAGTCAGCAGTCGAATCGGCGATGCACGATAAGTTTAATGATTATTTGCTTGAAAACCCAAGTGCGGCTAAAGCGATTGCCAATAAGATTATCGATGCCGCTAGAGCTCGTGATGCTGCCCGCAAGGCACGTGAGATGACGCGCCGCAAGACTACGTTAGATATCGCAGGTCTACCTGGTAAATTGGCAGACTGCCAAGAAAAAGATCCATCACTATCAGAGCTTTACATCGTGGAGGGTGACTCTGCGGGCGGATCGGCAAAGCAAGGTCGTAGCCGTAAAACTCAGGCTATCTTGCCGCTTAAAGGTAAAATATTGAACGTCGAGCGCGCGCGTTTTGACAAGATGCTATCGTCAGCTGAGGTCGGTAACTTAATCACCGCGCTTGGCTGTGGTATCGGACCTGATGAATATGATCCGGATAAAGTTCGCTATCACAAAATCATCATTATGACTGATGCTGACGTCGATGGCTCACATATTCGTACGCTACTGCTGACCTTTTTCTTCCGTCAAACGCCGGAGCTGATTGAGCGTGGTTATATTTATATCGCACAGCCGCCATTGTATAAAGTCAAAAAAGGTCGTCAAGAGCTGTATCTAAAAGACGATGAAGCACTAAAAGCTTATCTATTGTCCTCAACGATTGATAATACCAAGCTGCACGTCTCTGAAGATGCGCCAGCGATTACTGGTCAAGCGCTTGAGGCACTACTTAACGACTATAACCAAACGCAGCTGATAAAAGCTCGTTTGCAGATACGTTTCCCTGCCGTGATTTTGGATGCTTTGACGCACACGCCCAAGCTAAATACGGATATGACGTATGATAAGTCAGCGATGCAGGAGTGGCAGGCGCAGTTACAAACTCAGCTGAATCAATTCGGTGATGAGCTAAGCCCTGAGATTGAACTGGTCAATATCCATGAGCCGCAATCAGAAAATATGGACGCTGCTGCCGCTGATCTGCTGGGTATGACCCCCGCATTGACTGCTGATGAGAGTGAGGCGGCTGATAGCGATTCCTTATCGACCAAGGCCCAGTGGCTACCGCGTATCACGGTGTATGTGCATCAGCTGGCGCATCATTACTTGCTCGATGCTAGCTTTATCAACTCGGGTGAGTATAGTAAGCTGCTGCGTTTATCAGCGGAGTGGAATACTCTGTTAGAAGATAGCGCCTTTATTCGCCGTGAAGTGGGTAGTGGCACCACCAAGGATATTCCTATCCGCGATTTTGATTACCTATGGCAGCAAATGATGCTCGATGCGCGCCGCGGCCTAGCTATCCAGCGCTACAAAGGTCTAGGTGAGATGAATGCTGATCAGCTTTGGGACACGACGATGGACCCAGAGAATCGCCGTATGCTACGCGTTACCATCGAAGATGCTATCGCTGCCGATCATATGTTCACTTGTTTAATGGGTGATCATGTCGAGCCGCGCCGCGTGTTTATCGAAGAAAACGCATTAACGGTCTCTAACCTTGATATCTAAGGTTTAGCGTTTATACAAAATACCGCTTTGGTTTCCAAGGCGGTATTTTTTTAATAATAAGTTTGTTTCACGTGAAACTTTCGTAAGTAAATTATCATAAGCTGGCAATTATAATTGATGGACATCAGATGATCGAAGTACTGTTACTCGCTATTGCGCTAGCGATGGATGCGTTTGCGGTGTCGATAGGACTGGGCGCTAAATCGCAACAACAAAGCCCGCGCTATACCTTGCTTTTGGCTATTTATGCAGCGTTATATTTTGGTATTGCGCAGGGTGTGATGCCACTTATCGGCTATTTGCTAGGTGCGGCACTCTTAGGTTGGTTGGCTGCTGCTGCGCCTTGGATCGGTGGATTTATTCTTATCGGCCTTGGTGGTAAGATGCTTTATGAGGTGTTTATTGCCGATGAAGAAGAGACCGTAGATAAGGGGCTGAGAGTAAATAATGAAGC
Organism: Psychrobacter sp. A3; assembly: GCF_028823565.1. Lineage (NCBI taxonomy): Bacteria > Pseudomonadati > Pseudomonadota > Gammaproteobacteria > Moraxellales > Moraxellaceae > Psychrobacter > Psychrobacter sp. A3. Next base: position 36,109 of record NZ_JAPEHS010000005.1, on the reverse strand, counting down.
GGCTGCTATAAACGATAGCCGAAAGAAAAACATCAGTCATCGCACCATGTTTACCCTCGCCATTGCCACCAGTATCGATGCGATGGCCGCTGGTTTTACACTTAACCTGTTGGCGCTCAATGCGTGGCTAGCGTGTGTAATCATTGCGATTGTCACAGCTGTTTTTAGCGCTATCGGCATCTACTTGGGCAAAAAATCAGGTACGTATCTTGAAGATAAAGCAGAAGCGCTCGGCGGCTTTGTACTTATCCTCATTGGTTTAAAGGTCATGTTTGTTGGCTAGGGTATGCCCTCAATTCAATCTATATAGTCATCTAAATGGATTAAAAAACCCGCTTTGATATCCAAAGTGGGTTTTTGTTTCACGTGAAACGCTAGCACTACGCTTTGGCAATAATTACGCTTCGTCAGTATCAAAACGCCAAGCTAAGACCCGCGTGTTCTTTTGACCTTGACTCATCTCGATAATACGCATCTGTGCCACCCCTAGTTGTTTTAGCAGCAGTTGTAGCGGTTTTACGTTTTCAGACTTAGACACTAAGCTGGTAAACCAGCCTACATGTGCAGCAAACTGCTGGCTTTCTCTTATCATATTACTTAAAAAAGCAATCTCGCCACCCTCACTCCATAATTCTTTATGTTGACCGCCAAAGTTAAGGTTTTGCGCGGCATTGCCTGACTTGGTGGAGTGGCGACTGATTTGCGCGCTTTCGTTTTTGCCGCGATGGCGCTGCAAATTATGCTGTTTACGGCTATTGGCCTGCATTGCTTCTTCTAATGAGGCGTGAAAAGGTGGGTTACACACGACAACGTCAAAATAGTCTTGACGACCGATAATATTTTTAAAGATATAGTTTGGTTCAGGTTGCAATTTAATCTTAATCGCGCCTTTGAGCTTGGGATTGGCCTGACAAATCACGCTGGCGGTATTGACAGAAACCGGATCGATGTCGCTTGCAGTAAAGCGCCAGCCATAGCTTTGGCTGCCAACAATAGGGTAGATAGCACTGGCACCAGTGCCGATATCAAGTGCATGAATATCTTTACCTGTAGGCGGCGTATTGTCTTCGCTCACATGAGTAGTCTGCGCCAACAAGTCGGCAATATAATGAATGTAATCGGCGCGTCCAGGAATCGGCGGGCACAAATAACCTTCAGGGATATCCCAAAACTTGACACCATAATAGTGTGCGAGTAGTGCTTGATTAAGCACGCGTACGGCCTTGGCGTCGGAGAAATTAATCGTTGGCTCGCCTTTCGGGTTGGTAATTGTGTAGTCGGCAAGTTCAGGTAGCGCGCGGGTCAATAGCTCAAAATCATAGCGACCTTGATGTGGGTTGCGCGGATGCAGCTTGCCAAGTTTTTTCGCGGTCGCAGGCGAACGGTTTCTATGCGCTGTATGGGGCTTATTAGGGTTTGGTCTGCTAGTCATAGTAGTAGGCTATAAAATCTGAAGATAACCGTCTAGTTTAGCAGATTTCATCAACGCTAAATGGTTTATCGGCTACGGAAGATCAGGTTTAAGCCCAATACAATCATTGCTGTACCAAGTACGCGATCTATCCAATGCTCAAAACGCTGAAAACGTTTGAAGATGACAGGAATCGATAGTAGCATCACCACCGTGCTAAACCAGGCCATCTGTAATACCATCATCCATACACCGTAGATAGAGAGTTGCCAAAGCGGAATATCGGGTGATAATACTAAAGTAAATATCGCGACAAAGTAGACTGGCGCTTTGGGATTAAAGACGTTGCAAAAAAAACCACGGCGCAGAGTAGCAAAGCTAGATTCAGTTTTATCTGTAACATTGCTATTACTGTTGCTATTAACATTATTAGTAAAAGTGGTCGTTTCTACTGGTTGTTTAGGTTTAGCACCAATTCCTTGCCAACCGAGATAAATAAGATAAGCGCCGCCCAACCATTTAATAGCGGTCAATAACGGCTGCGAGTGCGCTATCACTGCCGCCAGTCCTAATACCGAGTAAATAATATGCACGGCTAGACCTAAGGTAATCCCCAAACTACAAATCAAGCCGGTACGTCGACCTTTGGTTAAAGTCTCACGTGAAACTAAGACGAAATCAGGGCCAGGGGAAGCCGCTGCAAGTAGATGCACGCTCGTGATAAGCAAAAAACCGTGCCAAAATTCCATAAAATGCTCTAGTGGTTACTAAGGAGTATCGTAAGATTAATAATAGTGGCAGCTAGCTTTTCATCTTGTGTTATAGGGTAAGGCTGTCTATATTAAAAGTCAGTAGCATTATTTAAAAAATGAGATCACACCCTACGATAACGACAAACCAAAAAAGGACTGAACCATGACCACCCAAAACGATACAAGCAATCGCATCACTTATGAAACTGACGGCTACATTTGTCTCATCGGGCTTAATCGCGCCGACAAACGCAATGCTTTTGACAGCCATATGATCAAACAACTCTCCGAAGCATTAACAGATTATGAGAACGACGATAATCTACGCTGTGCGCTCATCTTCGCACATGGCGAGCACTTTACCGCTGGTCTTGATCTGATGGAGCTACAAGACAAATGGGACAAAGGCGTGTTTGAATTTAATGACGATGAAATCGATCCGTGGGGTATCGGCGGTAAGCTGCGCACCAAACCTGTGGTGGTGGCGTTACAAGGCACGTGCTTTACCGCAGGAATTGAGCTAATGCTTAACAGTGACGTGGTTATCGCAAGCGATAATTGTAACTTTGCGCAGATGGAGGTGCAGCGCGGTATCATGCCGTTTGGCGGGGCGACGGTACGCTTTGTCGCTGCAGCTGGCTGGCAAAAAGCCATGCCGTACTTGCTGACAGGTAAAAACTTTGACGCGCAAACCGCCGATAAACTAAACCTAGTCAGTGAAGTCGTACCCAATGGTGAAGAGTACGAGCGCGCGCTAACGATTGCCAAAGAGATTTGCAGCGCCGCGCCACTTGGGGTAAAAGGGCTGCTATCCTCGGCGCAAGATGCCAGCCGTAATAGCGCAAATTCAGCGCTGGCTAATATTCATGGTTATCTGCCGCATTTATTTCATTCAGAAGATGCAAAGGAGGGCGCAATGGCGATGGTTGAGCGCCGCGAGCCTGAGTTTAAGGGTAGGTAGAGACTCGTAACGCTACCGAACGCATGATGTAAAGCTTTCTTTAACCGTATGACCAAGGACAATACCAGTGCAATATAACTTCGACGAAATCATCGATAGACGCGGTACGGGATCACTTAAGTGGCACTATAGTGATGATACCATTCCGCTATGGGTCGCCGATATGGACTTTAAAGCCGCGCCGCCTGTTTTAGATAGTGTGCAGCGTGTCGTAGATCACGGTATTTTGGGTTATACCAAACCGACTGATGCTTTGTATAAGGCGATTATTAATTGGCACGGTAGTCGTTATGGTTTGCAGTTAACTAAGGACAAAATCCTATTCTCGCCAGGGGTCGTGCCAAGTCTAGCGCTGATGATGCATGTCTTTACCGAGGTAGGCGATGCGGTACTGGTCAATGATCCCATTTATACACCGTTTATGACTAAGGTGCAGCAAAATAAGCGCACGCTTGTGATGTCTGCATTAAAGGAAGTCGATGAAAAATATCAGTTAGATCTAAAAGATATTGAAGCTAAAATTATCGAGCATAAGGTTAAGCTATATCTATTATGCAACCCGCACAATCCGGGCGGGCGCGTCTGGACTGCTGATGAGCTTAAAGCGCTGCTTACACTGTGTAAAAAGCACGATGTCGCCATCGTCAGCGATGAGATTCATCAAGATTTAACCTTGACTGGTCATAAGTTTGTGCCCTTTTTAAAGCTAGCAGACGCAGCAGGGTACGCACATCGTGTCGTCAGCCTGACCTCCATGACTAAAACCTTTAATGTCGCCGGTATCAAAGGCTCGATGATCTTTGCCAAAGATGACGCTTTAATCAAAAAAATCAGCCAACAGCAACATTTAAATGATGAATATGAGCTAAACCTATTTGCCTATACCGTGATGCAAAGCGCTTATGAAGAGGGCGGCGAATGGCTGGAACAAGTGCTGGCTTATATAGAAAGAAACATCGAGATTACGATAGACTTTTTAGCAAGGCATCTACCTGATATTAAGGTCATGCGTCCTGAGGCGTCGTATTTAATTTGGCTCGATTGTTCGGCGTACTTTGATGACGATCAAGTGCTGTATGACAAACTGCGTGCGGCGAAAGTTGAGCTAAATTCTGGTATCAAATACGGCCATGAGGGACATCTGAAAATGCGGATTAACGTAGCGTGTCCGAAAACGCTGCTGCGTGAGGGATTAAATCGGGTATATGCGGCTTTTAGGTGTATTTAGTCTTAGTACTTTTTACGTAAAGGGTCGGCATAAATGAAAGGGTTGAAATGTTCATTAGTGTTGTTTGGAAGAAAAAGGGCTGCTGTATTCAGTAGAATACGCTAATCTTAATGATGTAAAAGTGGTACTAGCTAATATTTATGGTTATTTTCCGTATTTGTCCCATTCAGAAAATGCAAAAGAAGGTGCGATGGTTGAGAGTCATCTAGCTGGGTTTAAGGCTAAATGATAAAATTGAATCTAGTTTTGGCAACAAAGTTAAAATTGAATAGGTCGATTGCTATGGGTATAGAGACTACAGGAAGCGTAAAGGAAATTAGAGATGTGGTCGTAGAAGTTAGTCAGTTTGTCACTAACTTTATTGGTAAGGACTATCAAAAATTTGCTACAAAGTATAACTTTGCTTTAAATGACTACTTAGAAGCTAAGCGAACCAGTCTCTCTAAAGTTAAAATGGCTTTCTTTTCTTCACAAGTAGTTGAACTTGACGAAATTTATGTGCCACAGTTTATACATTTAGGAAGAAAGCTATACTCGCAGGAAAGCTTTTTTGAATCGCTTTTACAACATAAGAAAATAGTAGTTAGTGCTACAGCAGGTTCAGGAAAATCTTGTCTTTTGAAAAGTATGTTCATAAGAATTATAAGAAGTAATAGTAATTTGCTACCTTTATTCTTAGAACTGAGAAAAGTAAACGAGACGAAAGGTTCTATTTTTGAAACTCTTAGAGCTGACATAGCTTTCTACAATGAAAAGTTTAGTGAAGAGAATTTAAATTATTTGTTGAATAGAGAAGGAACTATAGTTTTTTTAGATGGTTTTGACGAAGTTAATCATGAGCTAAAGAATAAGTTTACTAAAGAAGTTAACGATTTAGCTGATAGATATCCAAACCTTATTATTGTAGTTTCATCAAGACCGGAATATAACTTGTTCTCTGATTGGTCACTATATAACGTAGCCAGTATTCAACCTCTGATTCTTTCTCAAGCAAAAGAAGTGATTAGAAGAATAAATTATGACAATGATGTAAAAGAAAGGTTTGTATTAGCATTAGAAAAAAATCTTTTTAGCAACCATGAAGGGTTCTCCAGTAACCCTTTATTGCTTACAATTATGCTAGTAACCTATGAGCAGTTTGGAAATATTCCTGATAGAGTGTATATATTTTATGACCTTGCCTACCAAGCATTGTTTAATAAACACGATATTTCTAAGCAAGGTTTTCACAGAGAACGTCTAACAAGTTTAAATATTCATGAATTTAAAAAGGTGTTTTCACTTTTTTGCCTTACTACTTATTGCAAACAGTCTTTTGAAGTACTACCTATTGAATTGACTAATATTTTGGAAAGGTGCATAAAGTACTTCAAAGTTGACGTGAAATGTGAAAATATGAAGATAGAGTTATTGAGTAATGTACCTCTCTTAATGAGAGATGGAATTAATTACTGTTTTACTCATCGTTCATTTCAAGAATATTTTACTGCATATCATTTAACCCATCATGCATTAAATGAACAGGTAGTTGAGCGTGTATGTGGGAGATATCATTCGGATAACGTTGTTGATATGGCGTTTTCCATGAACAAAGAGGTGTTAGAAGATAAATGGATACTTCCAAGAATTAACAAAATTTTAGATTTACAGCCAGTAGATATTACAACTGTAAATTGTAAAATACAATTATTGTCAGTTTTCTTTAATGAAGTCCAAGAAATTAGTAACAAAGGTAAAAAAGAGTTAGGATTCACACATAATGAAAACTCTTACTTTCTTGAGTACTTAGTCAAAAAATATGATTGTAAACAGCATCTTAATAGTTTGAACAATAAATATCACTCTCTTGATTTTAGCTACGAAGAAACCGATTTTTTTGAATTAGTGTTGAATGATAGAAAGGCCATACTATTTGAAGAGTTGAGTGATTTTGAGAAGAAATTAATGTGTCGCATGGGCAGTGAACGACATGGACAGTTAAGCTTTGAGCTTATTAAGTTCATAAAAAATTTGATTGTTTCTAATAGAAATGAAGCTCTAGATGATGTTGAAAACTTAATTTTTGATTAGTTTATTAAACATGGTTTTAGTTTCAATAGCGTATAAACTCGCTATGAAGGCGCGATCAGCTCCCATAACCTCTTTTCCAAAATCATCCCACCTTTTGACCACTCCCAATACGCCGACACCTTAAACCTGCGCAGATTACTTGGCGGGGTATCCTGTGATGTCTTGAATGCTTTGGTATAAGGGTTTTAGGCGCTCGTACATCTTCAGATAGACCTCGTTGTACAGGCGCTTATAGAGTTGTACGTTGGCTTCAATCGGGACGAATTCGGCGCCTAAATGGGTCATGGCGTCGCAGGCAGCAGCGTGGTCGGGGTAGACGCCGAGACCCACCGCGCAGTTGATGGCCGCGCCGAGGCCAGTGGCTTCAAAAGTGTGCGGGCGGTAGGCGGGCATGGCAAAGATGTCGGCGGTGAGCTGCATGGCGGCGTCACTTTGCGAGCCGCCGCCTGAGACGCGCAAGTGTTTGATGGGTTTGCCGGTGCGTTTTTCAATCGTATCAAAACCAAGCTTAAGCTCGTAAGCCAGCCCTTCTAAGATAGCGCGGTAGACGTGTGCGCGGGTATGCACATCGCCAAAGCCAATAAGCGCGCCTTTGCCCTCAAGCCCCGGATGACGGACGCCGGGTGACCAATAGGGCTGCATAGTGAGTCCCATGCTGCCGGCTGGAATGTCTTTGACGGCGGCGTCGAGGAGCTTTTCGGTATCTATGCCTTGCGTCTTTGCTAGCTGCTCTTCATAGTGGGCGAATTGTTCTTTAAACCAGCTGACCATCCAAAAGCCGCGATAAATCATGTACTCGTGGTTGTAGTAGTGCGGGGCGGCGGCGGTGTAGGCGGGCATGTGTTTGAGTATCTCGACATAGTCGGGGGAGATGGTGTTGATGGTGGCGGTGGTGCCAAAGCTAAGACACGCAGTATCGGCGGACAGTCCCGCTGCGCCTAGGGCTTCGCAGGCTTTGTCACTGGCGGCGGCAATCATCGGCGTTCCCTTTGGGATACCTGTGACTTTGGCAGCTTTGGCGCTTATCTCACCAAGAGTTTGGCCTGGTGGGATGATTTTGGGCATTTGCTCGGGGGTACAGCTAAACAGCCGCCATTTCAGGGTGTTGGGTTTGAGCCATGTTTGCGCTTTGTAGTCATACGGCAGATAGCCGACCGAATGACCATTTGAGTCGATAAGTTCACCTACTAGTTGATAAGTGAGGTAGGCGGAGAGATTGACGTAGTGCGCGGTCTGCGCCCAAATCTCAGGCTCGTTTTGTGCCAGCCAATTACAGCGCGCTTTTTGCTGGGCGTCTTTGACTAATTCGCCCATGCCGATGATTTTAGTCAACGGGTGTAAAAAACCAATGTCGTGTGTCTCAGCGCGACGTAAATCCATCCAAACGATAGCGGGGCGTAGCGGCTGTTTGTCTTTATCAAGGCAGATCATGGTATAGCGCTGGGTGGCAAGGCTGACGCCTGTGATTTGTTCAGGTTTAATGTCGCAGCTTTGCCAAAGTTGCTGACAAGCCTCACATAGCTTTTGCCAATAGTAGTCGGCGTGCTGCTCAGCATAATTGGGCTGCTCGGAGAAATACGGCTCGATAGGCACGCGAGCTTTGGCAATCTCGCTGCCGAATTGATCAAATATCAGCGCGCGGACGCTTTGAGTGCCGTTATCGATAGCTAAGAAATAAATTGGGTCGTTAGGGGTGGTCATAGTTGTCCTTAACTATGGGGGATATTTATCAAAAGCAGAACGTGCTATTGGTACAAGTTTTCCTTGCTTGCGACAGTCAGAGTTCTCGAGGCTACGCAGCTTTTGTTTTAAAAAAAGTGCCCTAGCAGCTCTAATCCTTATAATAACTCGATAAGAAGCTAAGTTGCAGGCAGATGATAATAACGTTGCCATAACTCAGTATAGCGAGCGACTTCTTGTTGCCATTTTTGCTCATCCCAGCCCAGCTCTTGCTGGCAAATCTGCTTCAGTCTAGCACTAATCAGTGGTGTCATCGCACCGTGCGGTAGGATTAAGCCTAAGCGCGTCCGCCGCAGTAGTAAATCATCTAAATGTATGACTTGTTCAAAGCGCGCGGCAAAGCGAATTTCCGCCCAAATGGTGTTGCTATCGGTGACATAAGCTAAGTCTTCTTCATGCGCCAGCTCAAGTAAACTATCGAGCTTACGACCATAAAATCCTTGCAAGCGCTGTTGTAGATTAGAGGGTAGCGTCGCAAACTTAGGATGGATGGGTGCTACTTTACTAAAGACCTGATCGCCATTTATCGCTTGGTTTTGAGTAGCAGAGTCATCAAGCGCGAGCACCTTTTGACACTTTTTAAGCACATCAAGGGCAATCAGGCGAAAGGTGGTCAGTTTGCCGCCGCTGACGGTTACGAGATTATTATCGAGCCAGACGCTATGATCGCGCTTCTCTTTACTGGGGCTGACGCGCTTACCATCACCGCTATCAGAGATCAGCGGTCGTACGCCTGCCCACGTGCTGATGACATCTTCTCGATTGAGATCGGTATCATCAAACAATGAGTTAGTCGCTGCTAGTAGATAATCGACCTCTGCGCTAGTGATACCGACTTCTTCGTCATTAAGTGGCGGATGATCTAAGTCAGTGGTGCCAAGTACTGTACGGTTCTCCCACGGAAAGACAAACACCGCTCTTTTATCAGCAGGATGCAAAAAGGTATAGGCTTGCGAGGTAGGTAAGCGCTCTTGACTGACGACTAAGTGACTACCGCGTGAGGGACGTATTTGCTTGTTGAAACTTTGCTCAGTTTGCTCGCGGGCTTGCATACGTAAGGTATCGGCCCAAGCGCCTGTCGCACTGACGACGACTTTGGCATGGACGTCGAAAGTCTGATTGCTATTGTTAGAAGCCGTGTCTTTAAGCGTAGCACCCACCACCAAGCCCTGCTCATTGGTGATAAGCGACTCAGCTTTGAGATAATTAATAGCGTGCGCGCCGTCATGAATGGCTTCGTCAAGTACGCGCATCACTAAGCGCGAATCATCGGTGATCGCATCGCTAAACTGGCTGGCACCCAAAAATTTATCTTGCTTGATATTAGGGTTTAGCCGTAAAAAAGCGTCCTTCTTAAAGTATTTAAAATAGCGCTTACCCGCTATTCTGTCATAGACTCTTAGCAAGGTATTGAAGATCCACGGCGGCGGAAATTTGCCTTTGTAGTGCGGCATGACGTAGTGCATCTCGTTAACTAGACCGCCTGCTTCAGTGAGCATACGTTCACGCTCACGCACGCTAAGTAAAGTAGTCTTATAATCGCCTGAAGCTATGTAACGCAGACCGCCATGCACCATTTTGCTTGAGCGGCTAGAGGTGCCCCAAGCAAAGTCTTTTTGCTCGATAAGTAATACGGCAAGGCCATCCCGCCGCCGATAATGAGCATATCCCAAGGTTCAGATCGTGCTAGGGGTACGAGTGCTTGCTGGCGTTGTGTGCTTTGGTTCATAAATTACTCTTCTTAAATGACGTCATTCATTTAACGAACATAAATAGTTAAGCCATTTTGAAATCAGTTCGATATAGTGCTGCTGATATTGATTTTGTGCAGCCTCTGGAGTGACGAAGTCGCACAGCAAGCAAGGAAAATTTATATCAGTAGCACGGGATAGACAATCTATCTCTCATATTTTCAATTTCTATTCCTCAAGCAACACACCTGGATTCATACGCTGCTCAGGATCTAGACTTTTGAGCATATCATGAGTCACTTGTAGTCCCAGCTCGCCTTTTTCGGCAGCAAGGTATGGGGCATGGTCACGGCCAACGCCATGCTGATGTGAAATGGTGGCTTTACCATGGGCAAGGCTCATACTGGCCGCGTGTTTGATTTTTTGCCAGCGCTTTAGTGTTGCTGCATGGTCTTTGGCGGCGCGGAAAAAGTAAGTGGTGTATAGACTTGCGCCTTGCTTATAGACATGCGAGATATGAGTAAAGGCCATCACTTCCTCGCCTTCATCAGCGAGCGAGGTTTTTACCGCCTCTTGCATCTGCGTCATTTGCTCGTCAATACGGCTCCAGTTGGTCGCAGTCTCAAAGGTATCAACCATAATGCCTTTATCCCAAAGCGTACCGCGCAGATATGGGAACTTAAAGCGCCCGTGTGCCCAAACACTACCCATGATATTGGTGATCTTACCGGTGACACTACCATTTTGCTTTAACAATTTATTAAACTGCATCACTGCTAGTTTATTCTGTGCTTTATCGCCTGAGACGCCGTAGGTGAGCATGACTTTATCTGAATTAAGCCCGCGGGCTTTTAGATAAGTGCTAATCGCTAAAAACTGGCTTGGCGTCGTACCTAGATGCAGATGCGCGTCAGTCTCGGCGGCATTGCTTAGACGCAGCATAGAGAGGCGAATATTGTTTTGCACCGCTTGTTTGAGTACCGCTTTGCCCGCTTCCCAATTCGGCAAAAACGCCACTTTAAATAGCTCTTGCTCAGGTTGCGGTTGTACGCGCATCTTGACTTCGGTAAAGATACCTGCGCGGCCCTCAGTACCCATCATCATCTCACGCAAATCAGGCCCTGCTGAGGATGCAGGAATGTCAGCAATCTCTAGCACGCCTTGCGGGGTGACTAAAGTACCGCCGGCAAACATCTGCTCGATGCGCCCGTAGCCCAAGGACTGCTGACCACTAGAGCGCGCGGCAATCCAGCCACCAAGCGTCGATAGCTCCCACGACTGCGGATAATGACCTAGACGATAACCGTGCTCGCCTAATTGCGCCTCGACCGCTGGCCCTTGGGTGCCCGCACCAAAAGTAGCAATCTGGCTCTCGGTATCTAAGTCAATCAGTTGATCCATTTTACTCATGGCGACGGTCAAAACAGGCCGCGCGCCCTGTTGCGGATTGATATGTCCGACTACGGAAGTACCACCGCCAAAAGGAATAACAATCAGATCGTGCTCTTGGGCAAGTTTTAATAACTGCTCGACATCATTGGTCGATTTTGGGTGCGCCACGCCATCAGGGAAGGTCTCAAAGTCGCCGCTGTGCATCGCGATCCAATCGGGGAAGCTTTGCCCACGGGCGTGTCTCAGCCGCACCTCTTGGTCGATTGATACCATATCGAGAGCACTGATAGCTTTAGGCAAGCGTGATTGTGGCACCGTTTTTAGTACTTGTTGCAGGCTAACTGATTTGAGTTTTTTGGTTTTGCCAATGTGGGATTTGATCAGTTTTGCGCCATGCGGCGAGACTTTTTTATTGATATTGACATTGCCCCAGCCATTCCAGCGCGTTTGCTCTATAGGGGTGTTAAGAGAGGTATTGGTTTTTGCAGTCATGTCTAGATTGGCGTTATCGTTGTTGTCGCTATCAGAGATTTGCAGAGTAGAGGAGGGTTTAGCGTGCTTACGGGTAGGGGTTTTGAGTTTGCGCATAGAGACATACCTGTCGATTGTAATCACTGTACTTGTGGTTAGAGTGTAGCGGCTAGTTGGGTTAAATAGCTCAGCATAAATAGCGTTTATTAATCACCATACTGATGTTTTTGAATGATAGCAACAAAAAAAACTATTGTTTATAAGTTATAACTAGACATGCCCTTTTTGTGTTTGGATAACCCTTTAAACTTTACCCAAATCTTCTAAATCGACAAATTCCTTCTCTCCATGGATCTTGTACATTCTACGTTTGATGTCTGGATAGTTGGTGATATCAATCGGCGGTCTGCTTCCGCCCATAAGGTAGGTGGCGTCGCTATCGCTATCATTACGCATCGAATGCGCTGCACCGTACGCTGGGAAACCAACAAAATCGCCAGCACTTAAAGGATAAGTCTTATCGCCATAGCGCAGTGATAGCTCGCCTGATAATACGTAGATAAACTCATCTGACTCTTCATGATAGTGGTGCTGGGTGGTTTCATCGCCCGGCTCAACGCGTACTAGGTGTAAGCCAAAGGCGTTTAGTCCAACAATATCGCTTAGAGATACCGTATGACGAATGGCGTTGTCGTTAAACTGATGCACGTGCTTGGTTTCAGGAATCGCGGCGATATCGGACTTAGTTAGGATATAGTCTTTTGGGTCGTCGAATTTGGGCTTGGGTAGGCTAGTCATGGTTTATCTCCGTTATTTTTTCAGACTTAAGCTTATATAGTCAATATGAAATAAAATCGATACGTTAATAATACCGTGCTACTGGTACAAATTTTCCTTGCTTGCTGTGCGCTTCGCACTTTTCGATGCTACGCAACTGTTATTCAAAACAAGTATTCCAGTAGCACGGTATCGGTTTTAAGGTGAATTAACTATAGTAGCGAATATTTTTTGACTTTATGTAGTGAATTAGGTAGGTACGCTTATGATTTATTTGCAGATGAAACGCTTTTGTTTATTTACCTAATCCATGTTATCTAGTCGCCCATGATTGGCTTAAACTTGTTAAAATAGGCTGATAATTTTACTTATTGATGGACATCGATTTATGACCACTGCCGCTGCTATCCCTACTATCAAAGAAGATCGTATTCTTATTCTTGATTTTGGCTCGCAATATAGCCAGCTCATCGCTCGCCGTGTGCGCGATTCTGGCGTTTTTTGTGAGATGTTTCCTTATGATATCGACACTCAGCGCATCCATGACTTTGGTGCCAAAGGTGTCATTCTATCGGGCGGTCCTGAGAGTGTGCACGCGGAAAACAGCCCACGTATCAATGACGCTGTGTTTGAGCTTGGTGTACCAGTACTTGGCATTTGCTACGGTATGCAGGCGATGGCAGATCGCTTCGGCGGTAAGGTACATGCCAGCGATATCCATGAATTTGGCGCGGCGACCATCAATGTCAATGGCCATTCAAAGCTTACTGATGGCATCGAAGACAGCGTCAATGAAGACAAATCGACCACGCTAAACGTCTGGATGAGCCATGGCGACAAGGTCATCGAAGCGCCGCAAGGCTTTGATATCATCGCCAGCACACCAAGCTGCCCGATTGCCATTATGGCCAATGATGATAAGCAATACTATGGTCTCCAGTTTCATCCCGAAGTCACTCATACCCTACAAGGTCAGGCGCTGCTAGGCCGCTTTGTCCATCAAATCTGCGACTGTGCTGGTGAGTGGACGCCGGACAATATCGTCGATATGCGCGTGGCACAATTAAAAGAGCAAATCGGTGACAAGCAAGTATTGCTTGGGCTATCAGGCGGAGTCGATAGTTCAGTGGTTGCGGCGCTACTGCATAAAGCTATTGGCGATCAGCTCACCTGTGTGTTTGTCGATAATGGTCTGCTGCGTCTGCACGAAGGTGATCAAGTGATGCAAGTGTTTGCCGAAAACATGGGCGTCAAAGTCATCCGTGTCGATGCTGAAGACTTGTTCCTAGACGCTCTAGCAGGCGAGTCTGACCCGGAAGCTAAACGTAAAATCATCGGCAAAACCTTTATCGATGTGTTTGCCAATAGCGCTCGTGAAATCAGCGCACAAAGCGATGGCAAAACCATTGAGTTCCTAGCACAAGGGACGATTTACCCTGACGTGATTGAGTCCGCCAAATCGCACCAAGGTAAGGCGCACGTGATTAAGAGCCACCATAACGTCGGTGGTCTACCAGATGACTTGGCGTTTGAATTGGTTGAGCCGTTACGCGATCTATTTAAAGATGAAGTGCGTAAACTGGGTATTACCCTTGGTCTACCAGAGAAGATGATTTACCGTCATCCGTTCCCAGGCCCAGGTCTAGGCGTGCGAATCCTTGGCGAAGTGAAAAAAGAATATGCTGATATCCTGCGTCTTGCCGATGCTATCTTTATGCAGGAGCTGGAGCGCTCTGGCTGGTATGACAAAACCGCGCAAGCGTTTGCGGTATTCCAACCGATCAAGTCTGTTGGCGTGGTCGGTGACGGTCGCCGTTATGCGTGGGTGATTGCGCTACGTGCCGTTGAGACGGTGGACTTTATGACAGCACGCTTTGCCCATCTGCCGTATGAGCTGATCGAAACGGTAAGTAACCGCATCATGAATGAAATCGCTGATGTCTCACGCGTGACGTATGATGTGTCGAGTAAGCCGCCTGCGACGATTGAGTGGGAATAAACCTCTACTTAGTCTTTAGCCGAAATAAAAAAACACTCAACTTGGTTGGGTGTTTTTTTTGCTTTAGAGTTTCTGGAGCTACTCTCGCTTTCCGCTATTATCTTGTCTGCCCACTAGAGCCGCGACTAAAGCCCGCTGTGTTTCTGCTAACGCGAGACCACAGCGAGCTAAGTTGCTGCAATCTAGTGGTCAAACAAGGATAACCTCTGCAATCGAGGCTAAAACGCACCCCGAGTTGCAGATTGAGTTGTTGTCGAAGACTAGCTAATTTTAAAAGTTAAGTCACTACATATATAGTATTATAGGTTTGAAGTATTGAGCAACAAAGTGTCTAAAATACTAAGACTAGTAATTGCTTGCTTAACACAGCACAATTATAATATACTGTTTAGATATAATATTATATATTTATTGGTGGTGTTATGAATATTAAGGAACTGTTAGAAGCGGCTAAAAATACGCCCGTTACGACTGAACAGGTAGATAAACTTCGTATTCGCTTACAGCAACAAGCTAATGATAACGATAAGTCCTCTACGTCTAAAGATTTTCTTGCACGAACATATAGCCTTTAACATAAAAACTTTTCGAAATAGCAGCCATTGGCTGCTATTTTTTTGGAGTATGAAATGATCTCATACCTTGTCTCAAAACTAGCTAAAGGTGAACTTAGTAATCTTGTTAAAGAATGCTTTGGAACAGACTTTCCAGACATTTTTAAAAAACCACAGATTGATTATATATATCGTTATTTAACTGATTTAGATGCGAAATCAGTTTTACTAGAAACAAAGTATGTTGATAAAGATTACTTAGAAGATTTTAATCATTATTATGTGAAGAGCTTTGGTAACAGTGGTTCAACGTCTGCTAGGTTACACTTCTTCTCCCAAGAATTAGATCATCAAAAAGTAACAGAAATTTTAGCAAGTGCGAACAAAGATAAAGTAAGAGGCTTACAAGATTCGTATTTAGGTTTTATAGTTATAAAACCTCTAGCTAAAACATTTATTGGTAAAACATGTTTAAAGTTATACCCGTCTATAAATGAGCCTAATAGCAACAAGAAATGTTTGTTAAGGGAATACTCTGTTAACTTATTTGGTATTCCCCTGAAAGTTTGTTCAGTCGCATTTCAAGAGCAGGATAAGGTGGTGTCAGCTTGTGCTACTACTGCAATTTGGTCATCTTTACATGCAATGTATTGGAAAAATGTACGAGATATAAGAGCATGTAGTGAAATAACTACAAATGCAATAAACCATATTTCTGGCTCGAGTAATAGTTTTCCTAATCATGATTTGTCAAATAAACAAATTCTAAGAGCACTAGATTTTGAAAAATTAAAACATCATACAGCGGATATTGTA
The DNA here is from genome assembly GCF_028823565.1 of Psychrobacter sp. A3. Lineage (NCBI taxonomy): Bacteria > Pseudomonadati > Pseudomonadota > Gammaproteobacteria > Moraxellales > Moraxellaceae > Psychrobacter > Psychrobacter sp. A3. The sequence goes on along the minus strand of NZ_JAPEHS010000005.1, from coordinate 20,247 downwards.
GGTTACTCTTCTGAGGATTTCTTTGACACTGTAAGAATATACATTGATAGTAAAATACCACTTATTTTGGGTGTTGATGTTTACGAAAAGAAAGATTCGGGATTAAATCTATTAGATGGTCACGCTGTTACGATTGTAGGATATAAGGAGCATAGCAAAGAAGAGCAAAGAGCCATATATATTCATGATGATCGGCTAGGTCCTTTTGCAAGAGCCGCATTTGTTAAATTAAATAAATCTCAACTCAAACCTAGTATAAAATGGGGACTTGAGCTGCAAGAGAAAAATGATAACGGTGAATGGGAAACACCTCATGAACTACTTATTTTGAATAGTTTAATTATACCAGCGCCTCATAAGGTTCGTTTACCATCAACTTATGCTCAAAAGACCTGCGTAGAGATAGTATCTGGTTATCATGAAATGCGGGCAGATCTGATCAATAAATTTGGTGAAAATGAGACTAGTAGTTTACCCACTAATTTAGTATACGATGTTATATTAACAGAAATATCAGATATCAAGCAGGAATTATTAGAGCAAAAATTTATTAATAATGATGATTTTTTGAATAAAGAAAAAGTAAAATTTCTCACTGAAAGTTATGCTCGTTTTCAATGGGTTGCTAGCTTCAAATTTGATAATAAACCTATTTTTAAAGTAATGTTTGACGCTACAAATATTCCACAAGGAAATGCTGTTTCATCTCTGTTTGTTCAGAATAAAGAATTGACGGATCTAGTCTTGGAAAGGCATAAACAAATTGTTAAAAACGATAAAGATTTACCAGATTTTGATACTAACAGCTTTTATGGTCAATTTCTTAAATACCTCAAACCGAAACCAGATAGTCTGGAAGCTTACCTTGATAAGACATTTGGAGAGTTAAGAGCACCAAAATATATAAAAGAATCCGAAATGGGTCAAGGTGATATTCTTAGCTCAAATGTTGACCGGTATTACTCTTCAGTTGAAGAAAAGCTTGAAGAGCAGTATCCTGATATAATTTGTGATGATGCTAATTCTTTCTTAATATGGACAATATCAAGTGAAGGCGTTCTATTAATTGGACGAGAAGAAGATGGAAAAGGCCATCCTACCTTAACTGGCTTTAAGCCATCACGAATTGCAGGCGAGTTAAAAAGATCTCAGAATGGATGGTTCATTAATTCAAAATCTGGTCGATATAGTACAGACTATGCTAATACCGATGAATTATTAGAAAATGCTGTAGAAAAATTTAAGGATATATTTCGTAATTCGAGAAAATCTATAAGTGCTGCTTTTTTTAATTCATAGCTAACGTTGTTTGTTTTTCGATAAATTATAAGTATATTTCTCCCAAAAAAAACAGCACCCCAAAAGAGCGCTGCCATCATCTAAAAACTAACGTCTAAACATTAACCCCGCACATTCACCACATAACGTCCCACAGCCTTACCATCAATAAAGCGCTCTAGGTATTCAGGGGTTTGTTCAAGGGTGATTTCTTCCGCGTATTGCTCCAGATTGGGCAGTTTCATGTCCGTTGCCACGCGCTGCCAAATCGCTTTTTTGTCCTCAAGTGGGATAAATACCGAGTCGATACCCAGTAGCGATACCGCACGCGTGATAAACGGCAATACGGTCATCGAAAATGACGCTGATGCTGCAAGGCCACAGGTCGTCACTGCGCCACCTGGTTTGGTTTGCTTGAGTAGGTTGGCAAGATAGTCACCGCCGACGGTATCGATGGCATTGGCCCATAGCGGACGGCCAACAGGGCGATTGCCGACTTCATTGATGGTGTCACGATGGCGCACTTCGGTGGCGCCCAACTCTTTCAAGTGTTCACTTTGCTCAGGCTTACCAGAGAAGGCGATAGACTCGTAGCCCAGCTGCGAGAGGATGGCGATACTGATAGTGCCCACACCGCCTGTCGCGCCTGATACGGCAACGGGGCCATCGCTTGGTTTTGCGCCCATTTTTTCCAGCTTTTGGATGCTTACGGCAACGGGGCCATCGCTTGGTTTTGCGCCCATTTTTTCCAGCTTTTGGATGCTTAGCGCCGCCGTTAGGCCGCCTGTACCATAGATCATCGCTTCTTTTAGGCTCAGCGCTTCAGGGCAAGGCAATGCCCAGTCGGCAGGGATGGCAATCATTTGCCCGAGTCCGCCTGCGGTGTCCATGCCGAGATCATAGCCGAATACCACGACTTCTTGACCTTCGCTAAAAGTGCCTGACTTGTCGCTGACTACCACGCCTGCCGCGTCAATACCAGGGGTGTGCGGATAGTTTTTGGTGATGCTCTTATTGCCTGAGGCCGACATGGCATCTTTATAGTTGAGCGAGGAGTAATGTACTTCGATCAATAGATCATTGTCAGGCAGGTCGCTGACGTGGCGTTCTTGAATGCTTTTTGCGAACGTGCCTTCGCTGGTTTCTTCGACCACTAAGGCTTTAAAGGTTTTATTATCAGAGTTTGTTTGATTGGACATAATATTATTCCTCTTTTGGTAAATAAACTTTACGGGGATACATTAAGGCTTAATGAGTATCTTACCTTTTTTGTCTGATTGCACCTCATCAGAGACCGCTTTTTGGATGTCGTTTAAATCGTAAACACCGCCAGTCGGTAGTTTTAGGGTGCCACTAGCGGCACTTTCGATTAGCTCACCAGTTAAGCGCTGCATATCGTCTTTACTGATGGTTTGCATCATATCACTCGCCCAAAAGCCTTTTACCTGAGCCAAATTAAAAATCAGATTGCTAGGATTAAGCATCAGCGGTTTACCTGACATTGCGCCGAGTGACGCCATGACGCCATGTTTACCCAGCATTGATACTAGCTCGCCGCCAGACTTGCCGCCGACCGCATCGATTGCGCCGCTGATTTGAGCATCGCCAACGATATTTTTTACCTGCTCTTTCCAGTCATCATTATCGGTCACGATATTGTTATCAACGATACCCAAATCGATCAGCTCTTGTTCCGATTCTGTACTGCGCACCAAATTAATCGTATTGATATTACGCTCGGGAGCGAGCATTGCCATAGATTCACCAACCGCGCCATTGGCAGCGTTTTGGATGATCCATTGACCCGGCTTGATGTTTAAAAACTCAATGAGCAGCAGCGCGCTCATCGGCATGGCGATTAACTGCGCTGCCATTTCATCATCGATAGCGTCTGGTATAGGGATGATGCTTTGAGCTGGCGCGATAAAGTACTCCGCCCACGTGCCTTGTACGCCTGAGGCTACGACGCGCTGACCTTTTTCAAAGCCTGTGACCTCACTGCCTAAAGCATCAATAGTCCCTACCGCCTCACTACCGCCTGTCGCAGGCAACTCTGGTTTATTACCGTACTCGCCTTTGATGGTAACAAGGTCGTGATTATGAATGGAGGATAAGATGGTTTTGATACGGACTTCGTTGTCTTTGGGCTCTGGAGTCGGGCTGTCACTCACGCCAAGCACGTCAGATGGTTTGCCAAATTTGTTATAAGTTGCAGTGCGCATAGAAATATCCTTTTTCTTATTTATCAGTTTGAGCACTTAAAGAGATTAAGTTTAATAATTTGCTTTTTATAAACGATAACAACTCAGACTAAGCGTTCTCAACTTGATTTTAGTTACTTAACGTTGTGGCTGACTTAGAATTGTAAGGGAGTCGAGATTAAGCATAAGGCTTTCTTAACGAGTGCTACTTTTGCACCAGAATTAACATTCTGCATAAAAAAAACAGCGCTTCTATCATAAGAAGCACTGTTTTGAGTGAGCTGTTAAAGGACTTTAGATCAGGTAATTTGCGCGTAGCAAATTCTTATGGCTTTAATAGCCCTTATGGCTTTAATAGCCCTTATGGCTTTAACAGCACCTTACCGTTTTTGCCTGACTGCAATTTGCCATCGACTGCTTTTTTGATATCTGCCAAATCAAACACAGCCTCCACAGGCAGATGGAGCTTGCCACTGGTCGCGCGTTCGATTAGCTCATCGATTAAGCGCTGTTTATTATCCACGCTCATCTCTTGGCTGATTTTACTGCCCCAAAATCCTTTTACGATGGCTTGTTTAAAGATAAGATGCGTCGGATTGAGCGTCATGGGCTGGCCTGACATGATGCCAAAGGACGCCAAAGTGCCACCATGACCGAGCAGTGATAATAAGTCGCCACTGGCGTCGCCGCCGACTGAATCGACCGCTGCGCTGATTTTATTCTCGCCAAGGATGGCTTTGACTTGCTCTTTCCAGTCCTCATTATCAGTGCTGACGTTATTTTCTGCGCCGATTGCTTCTAGCTCTTTTATGGCATCGCTGCTACGTACCACATTGATAGTGTTGACGCCGCGCGCCGCTGCTAGCATAGCGAGCGATTTACCGACTGCGCCATTGGCGGCATTGTGAATAAGCCATTGACCGCTTTTTACTTCCAAAAACTCCAGCAGCATCAAGGCACTAAGCGGCATGGCGATTAATTGCGCGGCCATCTCATCATCCAGGCTCTCAGGGATGGCAAACACCATGTCCTTGTCAGCGACAAAATACTCCGCCCATGTCGCTTGCACGCTGGCCGCCGCCACGCGTTGCCCGACTTTTAACCCTTTAACGTCACTACCAACGGCGTCAATAATGCCCAGCGCTTCACTACCGCCGATCGCCGGCAGCTCGGGTTTAAAGCCATACTGACCGCGCACGGTGAGCAAGTCATGGTTGTGGATAGAGGCGAGCACGGTTTTGACACGCACCTCGGTGGGCTTAGGTTCTGGGATAGGGCTATCGCCGAGGCTGAGGACTTCGGTTGGTTTGCCAAATTCGTTATAAGTTGCGCTGCGCATAGTAAATCCTTTTTGTCATTTATAAGGGTTTATAAGTATTGTTAGAGTGGGGCGTGTCTTCAATTCACTCGATAGTCGTCTAAATGGGCTAAAAATGGCTAAATCTTGCCAAACATCGTCAAATAGCTGGTTAATATCCCAATATTGTCTACGCTATTTTTCTTGTTTGACGACAATTTATCTCATTTTTATCAACATTTTTGAAATGAAGACACGGCCTAGTATTTATTAAGAAAACAATTTAGAACTACCTTAACAAGGGGTTTGGTTCACTGACAAGACAACTTTGGTTACCTGATGTTGTGAGTGGTTTTAGCTATGAATTTTTTGAAAAATTACAAGGATTAATTATCAATACTCGCTTCATTGTCAAGGTTATTAGTTTCAGGGTTACTCATCTTAGGATCGATTACCTTAAACTTCTCATCGACCATATTAGTCAGTAAAGGCTCACCGTCATCATTAACCCGGAATAAGCCATATTTAGCCGCCTCAAAAGCCTCGGCATGACCTTCTTGAAAGAAAAAAGCGTTGGTCGCCAGTTTGAGTACGCCATTACGGAGACGATAATAAATCGCCCTCTCATTTGTGCTTAAGTTGTCAGGCTGACTCTCTGCCAAGTGCTCAAACTGTCCGACATTATTATTATCCAAAGCGACGATGACATAGCCTTCCTCATGAGTAGGATAGCTGCCCGGATCTGTATTTAAGGCGGCAAATACCTCATTCTCTAGCGCATAACGTAGCGTCATATAGTCGCCCTGCATAAAGCCGCGTGGATCAACGGGCGCAAGCTCAAGCAGTACGGTATCACCAGTGGCTAAATGGGTCTCGTATTTGGCGACATTGAGAGTCATTACTACTAAGATAACGATTAAGCCAAACAGCGCAATAGTAATTCTAACCGCTCGTTTTTCAAGCCAGCCAATCGAGCTAAGCAGGGATGAGTTTTGAGCCATAGTCTTATTATTCATGACAAGCGCTCCTTATCAGTACTCGTTGCTAATGCCGCATTACTGGCAAAGTAACGTTTGATCAGTAGCCAGCGCATCAGCAATAAGCCAACTCCGATAATAAGCATAGAAGCGGCTTTGAGTAATAATGACGTATCGAGTTGATAGTAATACCAAAATATATAGCTGACTAAGGCGATAATACCAAGCGCTAATAGCACTCGCTGACTATTGGCAAACGCTATGACAATAATAAGGCTAGTGGCGAGCAACCCTGAAACGTAAATCGATACCACTCCAAGCACGGCGGTAGCGCCGACTATAATCAGTCCCGTTGCTGAGAGCAGTTGGATACGGTAGCGCTTCAAGATCAAGTAAGCGGCACATAAGCTAGCAAGGGCCAATAATCCTTGCGCTAAATAGTAGTTATAACGAAAAGGGTTACCGTCATTATCGAAGCTGACATCATATTCAGCAACGATAAAATAGACCGAAACGCCAAGCAACACAAGGGCGCCTGCATAGCCAAACGCGCTAATAATAGATTGTGCATAGACTTGATGTGGACGAGGAACGCGCCGTAATAGCGGATAGCGTTGCAATTGCGTCACGATAGTCAAGAGCGCTAATACGCCTAAACTTAGCTCAGGGAACTGATAATAATTGAACAAATAAACCATAAGCCCAAGCATGAGGCTAGCACCTAGCAGTCGATACACCACATTGGGCATGATAAAAGTCAAATAGCTTTGAATAATCAAAAATAGCCAGACCGATAAGGGGCGCTCTACGGCATAAAAGAACAATCCAGCGGCGACATACAACTGTCCTGTGATACTGACAGCAAAGGCTGAATATTCAACGAATAGATTGCGATGTTTGCTTGCGGTATTAAAGAGCCAAAAGGCAAGAGCGCTTAAAGCTAGACCTACTATAATAAGGCCTATAGCGCTTTTTAACACATTACTTTCAGCCAAAAATAAAGTCAAAAAACCTGTAAAAAACAAACTGGCTAACAAGCCACCGAAACCAATAAAAAGTTGCAGATACCAAGGGGTATGTTTCTGTGAGTCGTCATCTAAATGGTCGTTATATACGCTAAAATCCTTAGCGATTAGGCCGATATTTTGTAGCGATGCCAGCGCTTGTTGGTCGTTGTTATTCATGATCGGCTCCTTTTTTATTCAAAGGAGTATTTACCGCTTGTAAGATTTTAAGGTCTTCAGAAGGAGAGTTATCTGATTTTATAACTTCAAATAACCACTTGATAGCATAAGTAACCATGCCAATCAGTAGAAGGGTTAAGACGAGTAGGCTGCCTGTATCAAAGTCACTAGGTAGTATGTTAACTGCCCAAGACATCACTACAATAATGAGAGAAAAGCAAAGGTAGGTCAGCATCAGTAGATCACTGCGCTGTCGATAAAAACGCCAATACATAAAGGCGCACCACCCCGCCCAAAGCGATAAAGACAGGAGCGTCGCCAACACACTATCCACATCAAAAACAGTAATAATAGCGAGGAAAGTGATAGCGATAGTGCTGATTAAACCGACAAGATAAGTACTCCAGTGCAAACCTGCTTGAGCTTGCAATAGTATATCGTCGTAAGTCGTTTTGGAGCTTGAAAAGTTAGAACTAGCAATAGAAGTATCTGAACCAACAATTTCTCTATTAACTTGGCTAGCCATCGCACGTTTTTGACCTAAAAACATAAGCCAAAGATTTAGGGCAACCAGATTGATCAGTGCCAATATCGCCACTCTTATAACATCTTGATAGCTACTATCAACGAACGATAGATCTACCACCTCCAAATAAAGCAATAGAAAAGTATTAAGCAGCCCAAGCCACAATAGCCACAGTGCCGGAAAGCGGGCAATAATGATCCAAGGGGTAATCAATACTGCCCAAGCAAAAAACAGCTGCCAAGTATCCGCGCCGGTCTGATATACCTGCCCAAATAGCGCCAGCAAACTACCCGTAATGATACTAGCGACCAGCAATAATAGCTGGCGAATAAAATGAAACCTGCGCCGAAAAGAGAGAGCCACGTAGAGCGCAATAGTGATAACCAAAGCGCCCTCGACCAAAGCGAATTTGCCTAGCTTACCCAAATTTTGCCAGTTATAAGCAATAAAAAACACCAGTGATAATACCAATGCCAGCGCACCGATAATCAGCAAGGCTTTATTAAAGAAGCTAAGCCATGTGCTTTTGCTGGGATAGACTTCTAGGTGTTTGGCAGCAGCCTCTGCATGCTTGAGAGGAAGTTTGTGTTGTTCAATGAGTTGTTCGATAGCACGCCGCGTTTGACTCATAGCGCCCTCTGTTTAACAGAATATTTAACTTATCTTAGCGGTTTTTTTTAGGCGGCATTTATAGAGTTGAGTAAACAGAGGTAGGTGGGTGCAGCTAGAGGGTTTGAGGGTTTTAAGAATAAACTAATAAAACTCAATACGGCTCAGCACGTGCTCTTGGATAAAATATGCGCAGAGATACGCACTTGGCCATGCAAAAACAAAGGCCAACCCCCAAGAGTGTAGCAGCTCGCCAAAAAAGCCATCGACCAAGCCGACTTTTACCAGTAATAGGGCAGTTGAGATAATAAGCGACATCAGTAATGCCATTAGTCCAGTAAATACTAGGCGATAAAGCTTACGACTCATACGTATTCTTAGTTTCGGTAGTGCCATAACGCATTTTTGTCCTAAAGGTTTTATAGAGAGCTATCATATAACCTATATATAACTAGGTAAATTGGTTATTATCAAACACCAAGTTCTTTAAATGTTAACGATATCGATAGCATAAATAAACCAGACCAATCAATAAGAATAGACTATGAAAAGTAACGATAAGGCTAGACCACAACGTACATTAGGCATCATCGGGGGCATGAGTTGGGAGAGTACCGAGAGCTATTATCGACTGATCAATGAAGGGGTCAAGGCTGAGTTAGGTGGCCTGCATTCAGCGGATTTACTCATTCATAGCTTAGACTTTGCGCCGATTGGTGAGCTGCAAGCAAAAGGCGAGTGGGCACAGATGGGCGCGATATTAGCGAGTAGCGGCAAACGTCTGCAAGCGGCTGGCGCGCAAGGCTTGCTTATTGCGACTAATACCATGCACAAAGTCGCCGATAGCGTACAAGAGGCCACAGGCTTACCGATTATTCATATCGCCGATACAACCGCTAGTGCGATTCAAGCGCAGGACCTGACTAAGATAGGTTTGCTCGGTACGCAGTTTACCATGACGCAGGGTTTTTATAAGCAGCGCCTGACAGATAGAGGTTTGCAAGTGGTGATACCTGAAGAAGACGCAAGGGTAGAGGTGCACCGAATTATCTATGAGGAGCTGTGCCAAGGGCAGTTATTGGATAGCTCAAGAGAATATTATCAAAGGGTCATTGAGCAGTTAGCTGATGCAGGTTGCGAGGGGGTGATACTAGGCTGTACTGAGATTGGCATGCTAATTAAGCAAGCCGACAGCCCCATCCCTGTGTTTGATACCACAGCGATTCATGCGCGAGCTGCGGTAAGGTTTTTAGTGGACAAGGCAGTCGGCTAAATACTGCAAAGATAGCATAAAGCCTGCTGCGACCGTTTAGCCTCTATCGTAAGTTGGTTAATAGCTACCATGAACCTTTTTGTGCCCTCTGATAATACGGCGCAGCGGTAACCGTCTCCATGGTGTCGTTGGCGAGGCAAACAGCAGCATGGTTTTGGCGATAGACCCTTTGGTAAGGTCACGCGATTTACTGGAGGGCGTACTCGTGCCGCTCAAGGTGCATCCTTCTATGCCACTTTGATTGGGCCTTGATGAGTGTCAGTTGGGTTTAATTGAGAATAGATAGTGAGCTTAAGGCTGTAGTTATAACCACTACTGCTATAAAACGCTCCTATTATAAATGACAACGCTTAAGCTATCTGGGCTAGAAAGGTAAACAAAAGCTAACGATAGTCTTGTATATGAACATAGAAGATAAGGCTTTGACTAGAAAGTTATAAATTAAAAAATCTAGGCACAAGTTTAGCGCTAAAATCAAAGTCAGATTTTATTTCCACCTTAATTCTAAACAAGGATGCCTCCATGCTATTTAAACGCTTAGGCCTTGCCGCACTATTTAGTCTCTCTATCGTAGGCTGTACCACAGCGCCCAATACGCTTGCCGTTAACACCACCCAAAAAATTATCCAATATGAGCGCAATAAGTCTAATCTGGATGTCAAATCGTTTACGCTAACTTCTGGCGACAAGTTAGTTTATGCCGAAAATAACAATCTCACCGCCGAGCCACTACTTCTCATTCACGGTTTTGGTGGTAATAAGGACAACTTCACCCGTATCGCTGACGAGTTAGAGGACTATCATCTGATCATTCCTGATCTGCTGGGTTTTGGTGAGTCGAGCAAACCTATGAGCGCAGACTATCGCTCACAGGCACAGGCCACGCGCTTACATGAGCTGCTGCAAGCTAAGGGATTGGCAAGCAATATTCACATCGGCGGTAATTCGATGGGCGGCGCGATCAGTGTCGCTTATGCCGCAAAGTACCCAAAAGACGTCAAGAGTCTGTGGCTTGTCGATAGCGCAGGGTTTTGGTCAGCAGGCGTGCCAAAATCGCTTGAGGGCGCAACCCTTGAGAACAACCCATTGCTGATCAATAGCAAAGAAGACTTCTATAAGATGTACGATTTTGTCATGTATAAGCCGCCTTATTTGCCCAAGTCAGTCAAAGCGGTATTCGCGCAAGAGCGTATCAATAATAAGGAGTTGGACGCCAAAATCCTTGAGCAAATCGTCACTGATAGTGTCGAGGAGCGCGCTCAAATCATCGCGAACTATCATATTCCAACGCTCGTGGTTTGGGGTGATAAAGATCAAGTCATCAAACCTGAAACGGTCAATGTGATCAAAGACATCATCCCGCAAGTGCAAGTCATCATGATGGAAGATATCGGTCACGTACCGATGATAGAGGCAGTAGAGCAAACGGCTGATGACTATAAAGGGTTTCGTGCAACGCTGAAGGGTCAGTAATTCACACGTCTTTTGTTAATCGTGTCAGTAAGGCGTCTGTACTTTCGTTTTTGACTAACGTGACGCCTTGCCCTGCCCATAACGACAGATGCTCGGCGTCCAAACGCTTGGCCGCATCCGCTCGCATAAACTTGGTCATGGCGTTTAATTGTGGATAAGGCGGTAGCGCATCTGTACACTCAAACTGAGCAAAATCACGCAAATAGTTGTTTAATAATCCACGTGCAAGCTTGCCTGAGAACAATCTGGTTAAGCGCGTCTCAGTACTGCGTAACCCTTGACTGGCATCAATGAGCGCTTGTTTATACGTATCATTAATACCGCATTGATCTGTGGTCAAAAACGCCGTTCCCATTTGCGCAAGTTCGGCTCCTGCCGCTTGTACTGCCTTGATATCCTGCCCCGTCATAATGCCACCTGCGGCAATCAACGGAATATCTGTGCACGCGCGCGTTTGGCTAATCAGCGTCAATAATCCTAGAGGATCGGTTTCACTTTGTGGCAACCAACCACCGCGATGACCGCCAGCTTCTGCTCCTTGTACACAAACTGCGTCTGCCCCAATCTCGCTCCATGCTTTGGCTTCTAATGGATGGTTTGCCGTACCGATGACGCGCGTACCGACACGTTGCAGACGCTGAACTTGCTCGGCGCTGATAATACCGAAGGTAAAACTGGCGACAGGCACAGGGTTGTCATAGAGGACTTGCAACTGTTCAGCAAAGCTCTGTGCTGGACGCGTGGGTAGCGTAAATTCTATATTCTGCTCTTGGTAATAATTACTCAGCCAATTCGGCATGGCGGTGTCAAAGCTGCTCGACTCCTGCTCAGATAGCACCATCAGATTGACCATAAAAGGACGGTCGGTCAGGGTCTTAATCGTATCGATTTGGCTATTCAAAACGTCTGGCGCGGTCATGCCAGCGCCTAATGAACCCAGTCCACCAAAGTTACTGACACTTGCAATCAGGTCAGGGGTGGTGGCACCGCCTGCCATTGGCGCTTGGATAATCGGATAGGTGAGGTTAAGCGTATCAAGTAAGCTCATGAAGGGCTCCTTTTTATTAGGATATTTGCATGGCTTACTTTAGCAAAGGTAGGCGGTGCGCGTGTTGGATAGTGTTTATTTAGTTGCTGAATAGGGTGGTGGGTTTTGACTATGAAGTTGTAGTTAAAATATTTGACTACGGTTTTGTAGCTAAGTATCTTCAAGTGATAAATCCATCACAAATACGTCAATTCCTTCTTTATATTTCTCTTTAATACAGGCGGTTAAGGTTCTTTGAAGTTCTAGAGCATTTCTTGGTTTGTACTCACCATTTTTCTTAGGTTTTTTAGTCGAACTTTCACCAAAGTAAAATATTAAATATATACCTTGTCCTTGAGACTGATATTCTTTGAGATACAAGTCGCCTAATTGGTCATTCATAGCTGTCCATAAATCATCGTGCCATTGTCCTTTAACTTCTATAGGTAACTGCATCTCACTACTATTACAAACCAAATCAGCACGTTTGTCATCTGGCATATCTTTTTCAGTATCTAACCTGAACTGATAAGGTTCAATATAGGGTTTTAATAAATCAGCTAATCTATCCCTACAATAGTTCTCGCCATGAGGCTTTTTCGGATTTTTACTTTTGCCATCTTCGTAAAACATCTTATAGCTATCGAGTTCACTGGACTTAACCTTCTTTTGAGTCTCATCAAGCAGTTCTAAAATTAAGGATTTTAAATCTTTGCAATTCTCAGGTGCTCTATTTTGAAAAATATTTAGTAAGTCAGTAAGCATTGGTGCTTGATAATTAGCGTCTCTAATATTGTTGGCTTGTTCTGCGAGCAAGTTAGTGATGAACACTGTATAACTTGGATGAACGCAGTTTTTAAGCTTTCTAAGCTCTGTTTGAGCCTCAAAGGTAGTAATATTACTAACCTCTGTTAAGCAAAAAGTAATAAAATTACTTGCGTCGTGTGGATGGCGATTGCCTGAGAAGACACCAGTGGGCATATCAGTCTTAGGAAATGGATAACTAAAACGATAAGCAATCCAAGACATTAGTCTTATGCTCATTTTAGGGTTTTTAGTTAATCTTGTTTCGTGATATGTCTCTTTTAGCTGCCAAAATACTGACTTTGGATAACAGTAGCATCTTAAGTAGTTTAAAAAGCTATTCTCGTTAATAATGCTTAATAATGATAACCACCTATCGGATTCTTCGATATCTTCATCATCATTATTAACTATATTTTTTGCATTAGCATTAATTAAGCCACTTATTCTTGCTAACTCATCGTTATTAATAAGCGTATCAATAAACTTATCTTTAGTCTGGTTGTGCATCTTAGGGTAGGTATTCAATAAATGGACAATGGTGTTGATTGAAAGCTCATCTACATCTTCACCGTAAACCCAATGTATACCTTGTACTAATGCACCATTGATTTGAAACTGTGGAACAAAAAAATCATCAATAACTGTCTTTTTTAACCCTCTTGATACTATTTCATCCCTGATAGCTTCGCAAACATTAGGACGCTTATCCTCATGAAATCTAAAACCCAAACGGTCGTCATAGTCTAAAGCAACGGCGCAAGCTAAAATAATGTCATCAGACAAATCATTGAGAGACTCATTTCTTAATAATCGACAATAAATACCAGCTATCAAAACAGGCTCAATTGGGTATGTATTCTGCATGAGTTCAGGGATGGTAGGCACTGAGTCGTGCAGACTAGCTTCAAACCCTTTGATAGCGGATTCGGTTAAGCTGTTTTTGAATATGTACTTAAGTTTATCGATATCTTCTAGATCATCGGGAATATCAGTATATTTATATAATAAGGTTCTAGCAGGGAAGTTACAAAATTTGACATCGCCTGCTTCTAGTGCTGCTTGATGGAGGTGTAAATCGTTTCTAAACTTTTGAAAACGTAGTCTTTCATCTAGCTTCCTACGCAAACTACGGCGCTTATCTTTTATTTCCCAGTCAAAAATAATAGGATTTTTCTTACTATTTAAATATTCTAAAAGCTGATTATTTTGAGCATAAGGCAATGCGAGTAGATAAAGCTCGTCAGAGATAGCGTCTCTACCACAGTATAAATCTATAAGGTGTTTCCATTTATCAATAGTATGTTCTGTCACATCCTGCGATTGAACATATAATAATAACTTTTCTATATCTTCATTAGATGGAATAAGCGGAGATAAACTAGTTTGATTAAATAAATAAAAATTAAAATGCTCACTTGATTGCTCTAAATAATACTTCTGAATCTGTAGTTTTTCTCTTGGGTTTTTTTGAAAGTAATCCATAAAGAATTCAGAAAACCCTCTACCTATCGAAGAAGTATAGAACCTATTAAATATTGAGATACTTTGATAAAAAATGAGTGAATCTAAGGTCTGTTGACTCTCAGAAACATATCTTTGTATAAGGGTTATTATTAGGTCATTAATGTCTTGGACTGATTCATGATTATAGTCATATTTGCCAATATTTAGTGCGAGAATATTTTTTCTAATATTCTTTAAAAGTGTAGGAATTCTAACTATTGGATATTGTGAAAAGTAATAATAACTGCCATTCTGAGGTGCAAAATTATCTTCTCGCTTTGAATCAGAAAGCTTGAAACTATATGATTTCATAATCAATGAAATAACTTGCTCATCTGTTATGAGACCAAAACCATACCTCTTAGCATACTCGAAAACTAATCTCAAAGATGAATGAGTACCTCGTTCTATCAAGTGAGTGAAGTTAGCAGAGGTATTAATCAAACTGTTATCATGGAGTAACATCAAAGAATTAAATCGAGCAGAATAATACCAATCGTCATCGTAAGTTATTGAGAACAATTCGTTGGCTAACTCTTCAATAAAATCAGCATCTTGTAGTGCTTCAAGTACAGTTGTTAAGAAATGAAAGTTACCTTCTTTATTACTTAGTATGTCTTTATATTTTTTAAGCAGTGAATGGCTAACCAGCCCTTCGGCTTTCGTTTTTTTCCAATAGCTGTTTTTACGAAACCAAGGGTTTTCTATAGTTAGCTTTTCTAAAGCACCGAATAATAAAATGCTGTCGGTATCTGAAAAATAGTTAGTATCGCCATATTCTATCAGCCCGTAAGGGTCAGTTTTGATTACAATTTCAGATAAATTAGGGTTAAAGGTTGGCAACCAAGCAAAAATACCTCTAAACGAAGCAATCACACCATTATCTACCACTAAGTGAGAAAGAATATGACGTTTAACGATAGGGCTAGACATTGCTTTTGCTAGCCACTTAGCACCCAGATATTCTGCAATGCTTCTATGCCATGGCTTAAATAAGTCATCTTCTACTGACTGAAACAACCTTGACTGTATGGTTGCTTTTAATGTTTCACTATTTGTAAGGTCAGTTAAAGAGTAGATGTTTATTGAATGATCAGGTGTAGTGGAGGTCATGCCTTTATAAATAAATTGTTTCCCTGCTAATAGATAAGTAGCAAAGAATAAACCTGCACACTCAATAACTTGTTCTTGATACATTCGTCCAAGTGCATTCTGTGCTTTTGGGTTTATCTCTTGCCATAGTTTTTCAGTTGCTAAATTAAATAATTTAGCTTTCGTTTTAGGTATAGGATGAACTGAAAAGTCAATTTCTGCTAGTAATGCGAGATTTCTTGGGTTTTCATAAAAAGAGGATAGGCTGTTTTTGTCTAATTGACTGATAAGCTGAGAGATTTGTTGTGTAGATAAACCTCGAGATAATAAGAACTGTTGAGCATCTTCTCTAGATAGATTTGTTAAGTTGGTAGTCAATATACCTTTGTAGTCATTCTGAATTTCGTTATTGTTACTACTATTCCATTCAATACTCCGACAAGTTAATACAAATTTTGGATAGCCTAGCTTGGCAAGTTTGTTCAAAACACTATCAATACCACTGTTATCACTAGTAGAAGGTATCTCATCAAAAGCATCAATTAACAAAATTTCATCAGACTGAATGTTGAGCCTTTCGATTGATTTTTGAACTAACGCTGAAGCACTTAAAAGTCTTGTTCTTATAGTACCTGACTCAGCTAGTTTTTCCATTAATAGAGTTTTACCCATACCTGCATCAGCAAGAATGACAACAGGTTTAGATTGGGCTATATCTAATAGTTGTGAGTCCTCTACAGTTATAGTTTCGAATGTCCCTTCATCATTCTTAGTCTCGTACTCGAGCTTTCTATCAATGTAGCTTTGCATTTTTTATTGTCTATAGGTATTAGATTATCCTTAATCTATCATCAATATTTGTGCATTAGCAACTTAAGTCTAATTCTACTTTTTCGGTTATTCACTTAAATTAATGTTTGAAATAACCCAAAACCGAGTCTTCAAAACAAAAAAAGAGCCAATCATCCAAGCCATCAAAAAGATGATTGAGAAAATTGACTCATTCTTATAATTTTGCTTTTTAACTTTTGTGATTAATTCAACTGCAACGATCCTTAGTGAAGGCTAGGGTAATTTTGCTTGGGTTTGATTCACTATTATCAAATAACGTACCAACAAAATCCGTCGTGTTAGCCATATTATTCTCCTTATCAGACTATATTTAGTTGAGTCGAATGTCATACTCAATCATATCCTAATATTTATTATATTTATTTATATAATGAGTTGTTATGAAATAGTAGCTATAAGGTTACGTGGCTGTGATGTGCTTTGAATCAACGCTCAGTAAGAGTCGTTTTAAGCCAAGTAGTTTCAAGTTAAGCGGTTTGGTTGTCATTCTGTTGGCGGCCATGGACGATCGGCATCACTGATGATCCACTCTGCCACGTAGCCTGTCGGCGGTAGCTGCCAGTCTGATTGCCCCATCACCTCTAGGATGCGCGCGGTTTTTATTACTTTGCCGCCTTCGGTGACGCCAGTACGCAGTAGGGCGGAGGAGCAAGGTTTGCCCTTGACCCACATTGACTGCTCGATATAGATCCAGCGCTCATCAAACCCCACCACTCTGGTCTTGAGCGTGACTTTATCAAAGGCGCGAATACGCTTGCGGTATTGGATGGTACTGCCAGCGACCACCAAGCCCCAACGCTGCTTGAGCAGCTGACGACCCAGCCCGCTTCGTACTGCAAAGTCCGTACGACCCAAGTCATACAGAGTGAGGACGCGGCCATTATTCATCTCAAGGAAGTTGTCGATATCTGACAGACGACAGCGAAAATGGATTTCGCTGGTATCTTTAAACGTTAAGGTATGGCCTCTTTTTGCTTGTAGCGCAGCATGCGCGATGGTGCTGGCATAACGAATAAATGGATACATAGGACAGTCTCAAAGGGTCAGTAGTCTCAAAAGACAGGGAGTCAGGTAAAAGGTAACGCTGGCGGGATACGATAAAACGCCGCCCGCTCGATTATCACGCCGCAGAGGGCACGCCAATGTGTTTAAAGTACGCACAGACGGTTTCGGGTAACCAATTGATATCAAATCGGGACTGTGTATACAGAGGCGTCGATTTGTCTTTGCTCGTGCGATAACGAATAAAGCCCACGTGCCCGCCGTGCTCGGTGTCCAAGATAGTGACAGTGTCTGATACGTCATTTTCTGTAGCGGTAAAGCCCAAGAAAGGATCGTCTTTGGCGCTGATGAGCAATAGTGGGCGGGTGACATTGATAAGGTGAGGCAGAGCAGAGGCACTATAGTAATAGTGATTGTTTGAGCGGTAGCCGTGGCGCGGTGCGGTGAAGATATCATCAAAATCGCTGATACGATTGACCGCTTTGATCGACGCCATCTCCTCTGGGCTGATGTCGTTGGCGAGGGCTTTTTTGATAATGGGGTTGAGTAGATATGGCGTATAAATGCGATGGCTCAAAAAACTGTGCATACTAAGCGCCGCTGACGACATATCGACTGGTGCTGAGATCACAGCAGCGCCTTTACATAGCGCTTGATCGCCATATTCGCCTAGGTATTTTGCCAAGGCATTACCGCCAAGTGAGACGCCGACGGCATAGATATTGGCATACTGCTCGCGCAGCGTTTGTAGCATATGATGCACCTCGTCTGTATCACCAGCGTTATAAAACACGCGGCCTTTTGCTGGAATGCCGCCGCAGCTACGAAAATGGGCGACGACGAAATGCCAGCCCTGCGCGTGTACCTGATACGCCAGCGCACGCGCATAGTGACTGTCACTACTGCCCTCCATGCCATGAAACAGGACAATCAATGGAGTCTGATGAGGCGTCTGATCCGCTGACTCTATGAGCGGATGCGCATCATAGAAGTCATAAGCGATGTCTGTCTCGCCTAGAGAGTCTGGTTTGATGACGCGGCGATAAGTAGGGGGCTTGGGCGCAAAAAACTTCGGCAAAATGCTTTGTAAGTGTGGATTGCTTAGCCAAAATGGCGGCTTAAACGGGGTATAAGTAAAGGTTGTCATAGCGAGCTTCTATAGTTGTAAAGTGAGCAAGAAATATAAATAAGGAGTAGAAATAGAAGTATGATTTAAATAGCCAGTTTCACGTGAAACAAAAAAGTTTTATAAGACTAAGTCTATGAATCGTTAATTTAACGAATTTGTCATCATACTAAGCTCGCAGCAAGCTTCCAACAGCTTTCGGTGAACGGCTCAGTGAACAGATGATTACTGTATTGTTTAATTAAGCTCAGCTTGCTTCTTCAGAACATACTAATCTGTGGGTTCTATCACTCTACCTGCCATCGCTAGTTCAGTTTTTAAGGTTTCAATATCGGCCTCTGCGATAGTTACAGTCAAAGTAACTTGCTTACTATAAGCGACATCATCAATATGACCGCCCAAGCTCTCGACCACATAGCGACACTGAGCTTCAGTCGCGAAGTCCGCTAGTATTTGCACTTGCGTCATCGGCACGTAAGGTTGCAATATCATCTGATCGACTGCTGCTTGTGCAGAGCCTGCATAGGCACGAGTGAGACCGCCTGCGCCAAGCTTAATACCGCCAAAGTAGCGCACCACGATAATGATAATATTGCCGATAGATTTATGCTGCAGCACGCCTAGTATAGGTCGCCCTGCGGTACCACTCGGCTCGCCATCATCATCGAAACCTGCGCTCGTAGTATTATCAGGGTCGCCAATGATATAGGCCCAGCACCAATGCCGGGCATCAGGGTACTTTTCTCGTAGTTGTTCCACATGAAACATCGCTTGCTCACGTGAATTTACAGGATAGGCATAAGCAATAAACTCGGATTTTTTAATCTCAAGCCGTGCGGTCACGGGGGTTTTTAAGGTTTGATAGCTCATATTGCATCGATGGTACACTTAGGGTTAGATGGGATATGTTAAACTGACACCACTATAACAAAACCCTATATGACTAAAGGTAGTAAAAAGTATGCGTCTCGATAAATTTATCAGTAAAGCCACTGAGCTGTCACGCAAAGAGTCCAAAAAAATCCTCCACGCCTCTGAGATCACCGTCAATGATGAGGTGGTCAAAGACCCTGGCGTACATGTCGACATTATCAATGATGAAGTGCTGTGGGCAGGCGAGCCGCTCTCGGTGGCGACGGGTAATCGTTATATCTTGCTGCATAAGCCTGAAGGCTTTGAGTGTACGCTAAAAGCCAAAGAGCATCCGATTGTCACCGAGCTGATCGCTGTGCCTGAGCTTGCCAGCTTGCGTATTGCAGGCCGCCTCGATGTCGATACCACAGGCGCACTCCTACTGAGTGATGATGGCAGCTGGCTACACCGCGTGACCAGCCCCAAGCATGAGCACGCCAAGGTCTACGAGCTGACACTGGCTGATCCTATGAATGAGGAGGAGCAAGCCCACGCAATCAAAAAGGTGGGCGAAGGTATCTTGCTCGACGGCGATTACGAGCCGACCAAACCTGCTACGCTAGCGTTCATTGATGAAACTCATGCGCGTCTGACGCTTGAGCAAGGCAAATATCATCAGGTCAAACGTATGATGGGGTATTTTGGCAATAAAGTCGTTGAGCTGCACCGTGCCAGTATCGGCCACATCACGCTTGATGGATTAGAAAAAGGCGACAGCCGCTTTTTGAGCGCAGACGAAGTGGCCAAATTCTAACATTGAGTTTGAGTGCCGACTGGTCAAAGCGATAACACGTCACTAAAGACACCTCATCAGCAGCCACGTTATGTGTGCTGCTTTTTTTATGAAAAAATCATCTATGGCAGCTTGTGGGTTGCCTATCTCTTAAAGCTGGGTATCAATTTTGCAAAATTGCGCCCTGAGCGCTTTGCAAATACCCTGCTTGTGCTAAAGTCTTGTTATTCTTTTTACTTTGTTTTTTTACATAATATCGTTGTCTTTATTGATAGCCATTTTTGATAAAACTGTTTTGATAGCGCCTGTGGCAGCACACATATAGTCAGTTGAAAATAAAACTGTTATATAAATTTAAACGCGCTACTGGTATAA